>NZ_JAJSZC010000017.1:0-64001 GCF_036815105.1 Streptomyces sp. IBSBF 3136 | reverse complement strand
GTGGTGTGGGGGTGGTGGGGCGGTACGGGCGCGGGGGGGCGGCCCCCCCCCCCCCCCTCCCGGGTGTCCGGTTCGGTGGTCCGGCCGTTCGGCCGCCACCTGGCCTTCGGCGCCGACCCGAGGACGCAGATGCGGGTCTCCTGGCAGGTGCCGTTCGCGGTACGGCGGCCCTCTCTGCGTCTCGGGACGCGCCCGGACGACCTCGGCCGCCTGATCCCGGCCGAGCTGCGCCCCCTGCGCACGCCCGGGGTGCGGGGGGTGCGGCCGGCGGTCGAGCAGTACTACCTGCACGCGGCCCTGGACGGGCTCCGGCCGGGCACCACGTACTACTACGGCGTCGGGCACGAGGGCTGGGACCCGGCCGCGGCCGCTCACCGCACCGCCCTCGCCTCGTTCCGCACGGCGCCCGCGGCGGCGGAGCGCTTCGTCTTCACCGCCTTCGGCGACCAGGGCGTCGGCCGGGCCGCGAACGCCAACGACCACCTGGTGAAGCGTCAGAACCCGGCCTTCCACCTGCACGCGGGCGACATCTGCTACGCGGACGTCAACGGGGCCGGGCGGACCTCGGACGGCTACGACCCCACGTTCTGGGACCTGTTCCTGAAGCAGAACGAGCCGGTGGCGCGGTCGGTGCCGTGGATGGTGACGACCGGCAACCACGACATGGAAGCCTGGTACTCGCCGGACGGCTACGGCGGCCAGCTCGCCCGGTTCTCCCTGCCGGACAGCGGGTTCGACCCGCGCGGGACGCCGGGCGCCTACGCGTTCACCTACGGCAACACCGCCTTCGTGGCGCTGGACGCCAACGACGTGTCGTACGAGATCCCCGCCAACCACGGGCACAGCGGCGGCCGGCAGACCCGCTGGCTGGACGCGAAGCTGGGCGAGCTGCGGGCCAGGCGGGGAGTGGACTTCGTGGTCGTCTTCTTCCACCACTGCGCGTACTCGACCTCGCAGCACGCCTCGGACGGCGGGGTGCGGGAGAAGTGGCTGCCACTGCTCGCCAAGCACCGGGTGGACCTGGTGATCAACGGGCACAACCACGTCTACGAGCGCACGGACGCCATTCGCCACGGCGCGGTGGGCCGGGAGGTGCCGATCGGCGGGTCGACCGACCCCGCGCGGGACGGGATCGTATACGTCACCGCCGGCGGGGGCGGCCGCGACCTCTATTCCTTCCCCTCGGGCGTCAAGGACAGCTACGAGGGGCACGTCGGCCGGCATCGCGCGGTGCCGGCCTTCCACTGGGCCCGGGACAAGGAGCGGGTGCCGGAGACCGCGCACTGGTCGCGGGTGCGGTACACGGGATTCTCGCTGCTCAGGGTGGAGGCGTGGCCCGGTCCGGCACCGCGGCTGAAGGTGTCGGCGCTCGCGCAGGACGGCCGGCGGATCGACCACTTCGAGGTGCGGCGCGGCGGCTGAGGCCGCGCCGCCCCCCACCCCGTGGGGGTCCCCGGGCCGGGCGGGTGACGNCCCCCCCCCCCGCCCCCCCCCCCCCCCCCCCCCCCCCCCCCCCCCCCCCCCCCCGACGGGGTGCGGCTCCCGGTCAGGGGCGGCTCAGTGGCCGGTCTCGCCGCCGTTGTCGCGGCGGTCGAGGGCGCGCTGGAGGGCGGCGGCGGCGTTCTTGCGGTCGGACTCGCTGGTGCGGGTCGCGTGGCGGACCCGGGGGCGGACGGTCGTCTCGGCCATGGCAGATCGACTCCTTCGACACACGTGGCGTGCGCAATGAGGGTTACGAGACGCCGGAAGGGGCGGGGAGCAGCGGCCACAGGGGTTGCCTGCACGGGGCCCGGCTCACGACCGCCATTCGCTGGATCGAGCGAGACGTTCGGCTTCTTCCAAACTAAGGGAGCGGGCCGCGCCTGTCTGCCCAATTACTCGGACTTCCTACTATCTGAGACGGTGGATCGACTCACACCGCGCTGACCTGGGCTTTCTCTGTCCGGGGCGCAGGGGCCGAACGGTCCTCAGGTGATGTCGCCGTCCCGCCAGTCGAGGACGAGTCCGTGGTCCGGGTCGAGCTGCGGCCCGCCGGCGGGCGGGCGCAGGTACACGCCGCCCTCCTCCTCGCGCAGCCGGACGATCCCGTCCGGTGACAGGGCGTGCACCTGTCCGGCCCACCGCTGCCAGCCGCGGGCCGAGTACAGCGCGGCGCCGTCCTCGCTCGCGGCGAGCGCGCCGAGGTCGTAGGCCCGGTCGACGATCAGCTCCAGCGCGCCCATCACCCGCCCGCCGAGCCCCTGGCGGCGCACGTCCGCGCGGACGGCGACGGCCTCCACGTACCCGGTGCGCAGCCAGCGCCCCCGGTGCCGTGTCCGCCGCATCACGACCGAGCCGTGCGCGGCGAGCCCGGCCGCGTCGTGGACGAGGGCGTGCATGCCGCCGAGGCCGTGGTCCCAGTCCTGGTCGCCGAAGTCGCCGTCGAACGCGGCGTCCAGCAGGGCGCGGGCGGCGCGCAGCTCGGCGGGGTCGAGGTCGGCGGTGTGCGCGGTGCGCAGGCGGGCGGTCATGGGGTCAGGCTAGGACGCGCGTCGGGGCCGGGAGCCCGGAATTGGAAACGGGGGGGGGGGGGGGGGGGGGGGGGGGGGGGGGCGGGGCGCGGGGGGGGGGGGGGGGGGGGGGGGGGGGGGGGGGGGGGGGGGGGGGGGNGTGTCAGGCTCCCCGGCCCGTCGCTCGGGGGGGCGGCGATCAGCCCATGTGCGGGTACGTGTAGTCGGTCGGCGGGACCAGGGTCTCCTTGATCGCGCGGGTCAGGGTCCAGCGCAGGAGGTTCTGGGGGGCGCCGGCCTTGTCGTTGGTGCCGGAGGCACGGCCGCCGCCGAAGGGCTGCTGGCCGACGACGGCGCCGGTCGACTTGTCGTTGATGTAGAAGTTGCCCGCCGCGTACCGGAGCTTCTCCATCGTGTACGCGGCCGCCGCGCGGTCGTTGGAGACGACCGAACCGGTGAGCGCGTAGTCCGACACCGACTCCATCTGGGTCAGCATCTCGTCGTACCGGTCGTCCTCGTAGACGTACACGGCGAGGAACGGGCCGAAGTACTCGGTCGTGAAGACCTCGTTCTCCGGGTCGGTGCACTCCACGACGGTCGGGCGCACGAAGTAGCCGACCGAGTCGTCGTAGGTGCCGCCCGCGACGATCGTGCAGGTCGGGTCCTCCTTGGCGCGGTCGATCGCGGCCTTGTTCTTGGCGAACGAACGGTCGTCGATCACGGCGCCCATGAAGTTCGACAGGTCGGTGACGTCACCCATGGTGAGGTAGTCGACCTCGGCCGCGAACTCCTCCTTGAAGCCCGAGTTCCAGATGGAGGCCGGGATGTAGGCGCGGGAGGTGGCGCTGCACTTCTGGCCCTGGTACTCGAAGGCACCGCGGGTCAGGGCGGTCTTGAGGACCGCGCGGTCGGCGCTCGGGTGCGCGACCAGGAAGTCCTTGCCGCCGGTCTCGCCGACCAGACGCGGGTAGGAGCGGTAGTTCTCGATGTTGTTGCCGACCGTCTTCCACAGGTACTGGAAGGTCTTGGTCGAGCCGGTGAAGTGGATGCCGGCCAGGTCGCGGTGGGCCAGGGCGACCTTGGAGACCTCGATGCCGTCACCGGTGACGAGGTTGATGACGCCCTTGGGCAGGCCCGCCTCCTCCAGCAGCTGCATGAGGAGGACGGCCGCGTGGGTCTGCGTCGGGGACGGCTTCCAGACCACGACGTTGCCCATGAGCGCGGGGGCGGTGGGCAGGTTCGCGGCGATCGCCGAGAAGTTGAACGGCGTGATCGCGTAGACGAAGCCCTCCAGCGGGCGGTGGTCCATGCGGTTCCACACGCCCGGGGAGTTCGCCGGGGGCTGCTCGGCGAGGATCTGGCGGGCGTAGTGGACGTTGAAGCGCCAGAAGTCGACGAGCTCGCAGGGGCTGTCGATCTCGGCCTGCTGGGCGGTCTTCGACTGGCCGAGCATGGTGGAGGCGGCGATCGTCTCGCGCCAGGGGCCGGAGAGCAGCTCGGCGGCGCGCAGGATGATCGCGGCGCGGTCGTCGAAGGACATGGCGCGCCAGGCCGGTGCGGCGGCCAGGGCGGCGTCGACGGCGTCCTGCGCGTCCTGCTGGGTGGCGTGGCGCAGGGTGCCGATGACGGCCTTGTGGTTGTGCGGCTGGACCACCTGGAAGGACTCACCGCCGCCCATGCGCTTCTCGCCGCCGATGGTCATCGGCAGGTCGATCGGGTTGTCGGCCAGCTCCTTGAGCTTGGCCTCCAGGCGCAGGCGCTCGGGCGAACCGGGGGCGTAGCCGTGCACCGGCTCGTTGACGGGGGTGGGGACCTGGGTCACAGCGTCCATGAGATCCGTAACTCCTTGTACGTGAGCGGGTGTTCGGGCTCAGCCCTTGCTGACCATCGACCGGAGGAAGAAGCGCAGGTTCGCCGGCTTCTCCGCCAGACGGCGCATGAAGTAGCCGTACCAGTCGGTGCCGTAGGCGGTGTAGACGCGCATGCGGTGGCCCTCGGCGGCCAGGCGCAGGTGCTCGTCGCCGCGGATGCCGTACAGCATCTGGAACTCGTACTCGTCGAGCTTGCGGCCGGCCTGGTGGGCCAGCTCCTGGGCGATGGAGATCAGGCGCGGGTCGTGGGACCCGATCATCGGGTAGCCCTCGCCCTCCATCAGCGTCCTCAGGATGCGCACGTAGGCCTTGTCGATCTCGTGCTTCTGCTGGTAGGCGACCTCGGCGGGCTCCTTGTAGGCGCCCTTCACCAGACGCACGCGACTGCCGGCCTCGGCCAGGCGGCGGGCGTCGGCCTCGGTGCGGAAGAGGTAGGCCTGGATGACGCAGCCGGTCTGCGGGTGGTCCTTCCGCAGCTCCTCGTGGATGGCGAACATCGAGTCCAGGGTGGTGTGGTCCTCGGCGTCCAGCGTGACGGTCGTGCCGATGGCGGCGGCGGCCTCGACGACCGGTCGGACGTTGGCGAGGGCCAGCTCGTGGCCGCCCTCCAGCGCCTGGCCGAACATGGACAGCTTGACGGACATCTCGACGCGCTCGCCGAGCCCCAGCTCCTTGAGCCGGCCGACCAGCTCCAGGTAGGCGTCGCGGGCGGCGGCGGCCTGCTCGGGGGTGGTGATGTCCTCGCCGACGACGTCCATCGTCAGCTCCAGGCCCTTGGCCGTCAGGTCCTCGATGATCGGGACGATGTCGGCCACGGTCTCGCCGGGGATGAAGCGGTCGACGACCTGCTTGGTCACCGGGGCCGCCGAGATCAGGCGTCGCATCCGGTCGCTGCGCGACGCGGCGAGAATCACGGGACCCAGCACGGGGCACCTCCACAGGCAAGCATCTAAAGGGCCACTACCCGACTGTCCGGGCACGGCACGGAGAACCACTGTGAAACCTATGGATTTATCCGATCGTGGGCCATCGACAGCTGTCACGCATCCCCGCACCTGATCTCAGACAGATGTATGAAGAAGGCCGGGGAATGCGGGACAATGCCCGGGTGGCGACCGATCACAAGGGTGACTACCAGGAGCTGGTGGACGAGATCTCGGAGCTGCTGGGCGCGCCGGCGACCCTGGAGAACCGGGACTTCGAGCTGATCGCCTTCGGCGCGTACGACAGCGAGGGCGACCTGGACCCCTCGGCCCTCGACCCGGTGCGCACGCGCTCGATCCTGACCCGGCGCTCCACGGCGGCGGTGCGCACGTGGTTCGAGGGCTTCGGCATCACGCGCGCGACCGGACCGGTGCGCATCCCGCCGACCCCGGACGCCGGTGTCTACCGCGGCCGCATCTGCCTCCCCGTGCGCCACCGGGGGGTGGTCCTCGGCTACGTCTGGCTGCTGGACGACGATCCGGGCCCGACGGACGCGCAGCTCGCCGCCGCCATGCAGGTGGCCGGCCGGATCGGTGCGCTCCTGGCCGACGAGGCGCAGGCCGGGGCCGACCTCGGCCGGGAGCTGCGGGCGGTGCTGGCGGCGGAGCGCGGCTGGCAGCAGGACATGGCGGTGGCCGAGCTGCGCACGGCGCTGGGGCCGCGCGCGGACGTCCCGCACACGCTGGTCTGCGTGGCGCCCTGGCCGTCCGCCGATCCGGAGCAGGCGCCGTCCGCGCGCACGGTCCCGCACGCCACCGCGCTGTGCACGGTTCCGTGGGGGGCCACGGAGCAGAGTCTGGCGGTGCTGGTCCGGCTGCGCGCGACCGACGTGGTGACGCCGGCGCTGACGGCGGCCGCACGGCTGCTGAGGGAGACGGAGGGGACCCAGGCCCGCGGCTCGCGGGGCCTGCCGGGGGCGGCCGCCGGGGTCGGGGAGCCCCGGACCGGACTCGCCGAGCTGGGGGACGTCTGGCGGGAGGCGTCCGCCGCGGCGCGCGCGGCGCTGGCCGAGCCGCGGCTCGGGCCCGTCGCCGAGTGGCGGCTGATCGGGCCGTACCGGTTGCTGACCGCGCTGCCCCCGCAGTCCGCCCACGATCCGGTGGTCGGCCCGCTGCTGTCCCCCGCCCACCGGGAACTGGCCCGCACCGCCGAGGTGTACCTCGACTGCGCGGGCCAGGCCGGCCGCACGGCCGCCGGCCTGGGCATCCACCGCCAGACCCTGTACTACCGGCTCTCCCGGGTGGAGCAGCTCACGGGCCTGGACCTGGACGACGGCGAGGACCGACTGCTGCTGCACATGGCACTGAAGCGGGCCCGACTGTAATCCGGCCGCGGGCGGCCCTGCGGGGCTCAGACCGGCGGGATCTCAGCCTTCGTGGCCGCTTCGATGACCTGGTGCAGGCCCTCGGTCAGGGCGTCGCCCTCGGGGGCGTTCTTCGGGTCGAACGTCCACTGGGCGATGAGTCCGGTCATGAGCGTCAGGTAGAAGCGGCCGAGCGTGTCCGCGCTCTCGTCGGAGACCTCCTCCTCCGGCACTCCCGTCAGCAGCGCCACCAGTCCGCGCCCGCCCTCGCGCTGGGCCCGGGACAGGTGCTCGCGCACCACCGGCATGTCGAGGGTCATGACCTCCATGCTCAGCCGGTAGACCGAACCGGGCTCCCGCATGGTGGCGATGATGTTGGACCAGACCCACCGGAAGCGCTCCAGTGATCCGGGCGCGCCCTCGGCCAGGGTGCCGCTGCCCTCGAAGGCGCCGGACACGTTCTCCATGAGCGCGACGTAGGCCTGTGCGAGGAGGGCGTCCTTCGAGCCGTAGTGGTAGCCGATCGAGGCCAGGTTGGTGCCGGACTCCTTCACGATGTCGCGCGCCGTCGTCCGCGCGAACCCCTTCTCCAGCAGGCAGCGCTTGGCGCCTTCGAGCAGATCCTCACGGTGTCCCATACCGGTCAGGCTACCCGGCGATCCATACAGGCGTCCCAGACGGATGACTTATACAAGAGTTCTACACGTACGTCCTACGCAGATGTTCTATACAAGCGTTCTAGACAAGCGTTTAAGACGTCCGTACAGTCGCTGTCATGACGAACTCGACGAGCACGACCGCCGTCGGCGCCGAGGGCGCCCCCGTCCGTGCCGGACGCCGCGAGTGGACCGCTCTGGGCGTGCTGATGCTGCCGCTGCTGCTGGTCTCCATGGACGTCTCGGTCCTGTACTTCGCCACTCCGGCGATCAGCGCCGACCTGCGGCCGAGCGGCACCCAGCAGCTGTGGATCTTCGACATCTACGGCTTCCTCCTGGCCGGCCTGCTGATGACGATGGGGTCGGTGGGCGACCGCATCGGCCGCCGCAGGCTCCTGCTGATGGGCGCCGCGGCCTTCGGCGGGGCCTCGCTCCTCGCCGCCTACGCCGACAGCGCCGGGACCCTGATCGCGGCCCGCGCGATCCTCGGCATCGGCGGCGCCACCCTGATGCCGTCGACGATGGCCCTGTTGCGCACGATGTTCACCGACCCCGGCCAGCGGGCCAAGGCGATCGGGCTGTGGTCCGGGGTGATGACGGGCGGTATCGCCCTCGGCTCGGTGATGAGCGGCGTCCTCGTCGAGCACTTCTGGTGGGGCTCGGTCTTCCTGGTCAACCTGCCCGCGATGGCGCTGCTGCTGGTCCTCGGGCCGTTCCTGCTCCCCGAGTCGAAGGACCCGAACCCCGGCCGCTTCGACTGGCCGAGCGTCCCGCTGTCGATGGCCGCCGTGCTGCCCGTGATCTACGGCCTGAAGGAGATCCCCTCCGAGGGCTGGCACCCGCTCTACGTCCTCTCGGTGACGGTCGGGCTCCTCTTCGCGGCGCTCTTCGTCCACCGTCAGCGCACCGCGGCCTCACCGCTGGTCCCGCCGGCCCTGCTGCGCCACCACGGCTTCACCCCGGCGCTGGTCCTGACCCTGGTGTCCGCGTTCGGCATGATGGGCTCGGCCATCTTCACCACCCAGTACCTGCAGTCGGTCCTCGGCAAGAGCCCGCTCGAGGCCGCCCTGTGGAGCCTGCTGCCGTCGGTGCTGATCGGTGTCGCCGGCCCGGTCACCGGGATGCTCGTCGCCCGGGGCGTCCACCGCGGCCACGTCGTCGCCGCCGGGTTCGCCGTCACCGCGATCGGCTACGCGGCCCTCGCCCTGGTGGGCACCGACTCCCTCTGGCTGGTGCTGGCCGCCGCCGGGGTCCTGGCCTCCGGCGTCGTGATGGTGATGTCCCAGCTCACCGACCTGGCCATGTCCACCGCACCGGTGGAGCGTGCGGGCACCGCCTCCTCCCTGCTGGAGACGGCCACCGAGTTCGGCGGCGCCCTCGGCATGGCGGTCCTCGGTTCCGTCGGCGCGGCCGTCTACCGCCACCGGATGCCGTCCTCGGCGCCGGCCGAGGCCCGCGAGACCCTGGGCGGCGCCCTGGCCGACGCCGCCCGGCTGCCCGGCCGGGCCGGTCAGTCCCTGCTCGCCACGGCACGGGAGGCCTTCACCACCGGGATGCACGGCGTGGCGATCGCCGGGGCCGTCGTCCTGGCGCTGGCCGCGGTGGGAGCGGCACTGACCCTGCGGAAGATCCGGGTGGGTGACGCCTAGGACACCGGGCGACGGCCGGAGCACACGGAAAACGCCGGACGGGCCGAGGGATCTCGGTCCGTCCGGCGTTTCGGTACCCGGACGCGCGGAAGGTCAGACCAGGTTCACCGAACGGGCGGACGTCGCCCCGATCTCCTCGGCGACCTCGGCCAGCACGCCGGGGGCGACCGTGTCGTCGACGGTGAGCACGGCCAGCGCCTCGCCGCCCACCGTCGCACGGGCCACCTGCATGCCGGCGATGTTGATGCCCGCCTCGCCGAGGATGCGGCCGACGGTGCCGACGACACCCGGGCGGTCCTCGTAGCGCAGGACGGCCATGTGGTCGGCGAGCGCGAGGTCGACGTCGTACTCGCCGACCGCCACGATCTTCTGGACGTGCTTCGGACCGGCCAGGGTGCCGGAGACCGACACCTCCTCGCCGTTGCCCAGCGTGCCGCGCACCGTCACCACGTTGCGGTGGTCCGACGACTCGGAGCTGGTGGTCAGGCGGACCTCGACACCGCGCTCCTGCGCGAACAGCGGCGCGTTGACGTAGGACACCGTCTCGTCCACGACGTCCTCGAACACGCCCTTGAGCGCGGACAGTTCGAGCACCTTCACGTCGTGCTGGGTGATCTCGCCGTAGACCTCGACGTCGAGGCGGACCGCGACCTCGCCCGCGAGCGCGGTGAAGATGCGGCCGAGGCGCTCGGCGAGCGGCAGACCCGGCTTCACGTCCTCGGCGATGACACCGCCCTGGACGTTCACCGCGTCCGGCACCAGCTCACCGGCGAGCGCGAGGCGCACCGACTTCGCGACCGCGATACCGGCCTTCTCCTGAGCCTCGTCCGTGGAGGCGCCGAGGTGCGGGGTGCAGACGACCTGGTCCAGCTCGAACAGCGGGGAGTCGGTGCAGGGCTCCTTGGCGTACACGTCGAGGCCGGCGCCGGCGACCCGGCCCTCCTTCAGCGCCGCGTACAGCGCCGCCTCGTCGACGATGCCGCCACGGGCCGCGTTGACGATGCGCACGCTGGGCTTGACCTTGCGCAGCGCCTCGTCGCCGATCAGGCCGAGGGTCTCGGGGGTCTTGGGCAGGTGGACGGTGATGAAGTCGGAGACCTCGAGCAGCTCGTCCAGGGAGAGCACCTTGACGCCCATCTGCGCGGCCCGCGCGGGCTGCACGTAAGGGTCGTAGGCGACGACCTTCATGCCGAAGGCGGACATCCGCTGCGCGACCAGGGCGCCGATACGGCCCAGGCCCACGACGCCCAGCGTCTTCTCGGCCAGCTCCACGCCCGTGTACTTGCTGCGCTTCCACTCGCCGTTCTTCAGCGCGGCGTTGGCCTGCGGGATGTTGCGGGCGGTGGCCAGGATCAGACCGCAGGCCAGCTCGGCGGCCGTGACGATGTTGGAGGTCGGGGCGTTGACGACCATCACGCCGGCCTTGGTGGCGGCGGAGACGTCCACGTTGTCCAGGCCGACGCCGGCACGCGCGACGACCTTGAGCTTCCTGGCGGCGGCGACGGCCTCCGCGTCGACCTTGGTGGCGGAGCGGATCAGGATCGCGTCGACGTCGGCGATGGCGGGGAGCAGTTCGGCTCGGTCGGCTCCGTTGGCGTGCCGGATCTCGAAGTCCGGGCCGAGCGCGTCGACGGTCGCGGGCGACAGCTCTTCAGCGATGAGTACGACGGGTTTCGAGCTCACGTGAGTCCTCACAAGTCCAATGCGGACGGCCGTCCCGACGGCCGCTGGCGGTGGAGGGGGCTAGCCGCGGAAGACGCACGACGCTGTGGGCCTGACGCGTATGTTGTCCAGCAGTCTAGTGGCGCCGCGGTCGCCGTATTGCGCCGCTGCGGAAGTATCACCCGTCCGTGGCTGGACGGGTTGGACAACCGGTGAACGGCGTTAGCGGATCGTCGTCGGCCCGGCCGGGTCCGGGTGGCGGAAGGGGGCCGGAGCAGCGTGCCCCGACCCCCTGACGCGAGGCTTACGCCTCCTCGTTCACCCAGCTCATCAGCTTGCGCAGCTGCTTGCCGGTGGTCTCCAGCAGGTGCTCGGAGTCCTGCTGCTTGTACTCGTTGTACTTCTTCAGACCGCCGTGGTACTCGTCCATCCAGGTCTGGGCGAAGGTGCCGTCCTGGATCTCGGCGAGGACCTGCTTCATCTCGGCCTTGGTGGCGTCGGTGATGATGCGCGGGCCGGTGACGTAGTCGCCCCACTCGGCGGTCTCGGAGACGGACCAGCGCATCTTCTCCAGGCCGCCCTCGTACATGAGGTCGACGATCAGCTTCAGCTCGTGCAGGCACTCGAAGTAGGCGATCTCCGGCTGGTAGCCCGCCTCGACCAGGGTCTCGAAGCCGGCCTTGACCAGGGCGGAGGTGCCGCCGCACAGCACGGCCTGCTCACCGAACAGGTCGGTCTCGGTCTCCTCGGTGAAGGTCGTCTTGATGACACCGGCGCGGGTACCGCCGATGGCCTTGGCGTACGACAGGGACAGCGCGAAGGCGTTGCCGGTCGCGTCCTGCTCGACGGCGGCGATCGCGGGGACGCCGCGGCCCTCCTCGTACTGGCGGCGGACCAGGTGGCCCGGGCCCTTGGGGGCGACCAGGGCGACGTCGACGCCGGCCGGGGCCTTGATGAAGCCGAAGCGGACGTTGAAGCCGTGCGCGAAGAACAGCGCGTCGCCGTCGTTCAGGTTCGGGGCGATCGACTCCTCGTAGACCTGGGCCTGGATCGGGTCCGGGATGAGGATCATGATGACGTCGGCCTCGGCGGCGGCCTCGGCCGGGCTCACCACGCGCAGGCCCTGCTCCTCGGCCTTGGCCTTGGACTTGGAGCCCTCGTGCAGACCGACACGGACGTCGACACCGGAGTCGCGCAGCGACAGCGCGTGGGCGTGGCCCTGGCTGCCGTAGCCGATGACCGCGACCTTGCGGCCCTGGATGATGGACAGGTCGGCGTCAGCGTCGTAGAACAGCTCGGCCACTTTGGGTTCTCTCCTTGGTGTGCAGATGGTGCGTCCCACCGTATGCCGGTGGGGGAACGGGAAGTTCTGGGGTCTCGGCATACGGGCGGCGCGGGACCGCCCGTACCCAAGCCTTACGCGGATCGGTCCAGCGCGCGCAGCGAACGGTCCGTGATGGAGCGGGCGCCCCGGCCGATCGCGATGGTGCCCGACTGGACCAGCTCCTTGATGCCGAACGGCTCCAGCATCTTGAGCATGGCGGACAGCTTCTCGCCGGACCCGGTGGCCTCGATGGTCACGGCCTCCGGGGAGACGTCGACGGTCTTGGCGCGGAACAGCTGGACGATCTCCACGATCTGGGACCGCGTCTCGTTGTCGGCGCGCACCTTCACCAGGACGAGTTCGCGCTGAACGGCCTGGCCGGGCTCCAGCTCGACGATCTTCAGCACGTTGACCAGCTTGTTGAGCTGCTTGGTGACCTGTTCGAGCGGCAGGTCCTCGACGCCCACGACGATGGTGATGCGGGAGATGTCGGGGTGCTCGGTGACACCGACCGCGAGCGAGTCGATGTTGAAGCCGCGGCGGGAGAAGAGGGCGGCGATCCGGGCCAGGATGCCCGGCGTGTTCTCCACCAGGACGGAGAGCGTGTGCTTGGACATTTCTCGTTCGTCTCTCTCGCTCAGTCGTCTTCGTTGTCGCCGAAGTCGGGGCGGACGTCCCGGGCGGCCATGATCTCGTCGTTGGAGGTGCCGGCGGCGACCATCGGCCACACCATCGCGTCCTCGTGGACGATGAAGTCGACGACGACCGGGCGGTCGTTGATCGAGTTCGCCTCCTCGATGACCTTGTCCAGGTCCTCCGGGCGCTCGCAGCGGATCGCGTAGCAGCCCATGGCCTCCGACAGTTTCACGAAGTCGGGGACGCGGGTGCCGGCGCTCGGCTGCCTGCCGTCGGCCTCCGGGCCGCTGTGCAGCACGGTGTTGGAGTAGCGCTGGTTGTAGAAGAGGGTCTGCCACTGGCGGACCATCCCGAGGGCGCCGTTGTTGATGATGGCGACCTTGATCGGGATGTTGTTCAGCGCGCAGGTGGTCAGTTCCTGGTTGGTCATCTGGAAGCAGCCGTCGCCGTCGACCGCCCAGACGGTGCGCTCCGGCCGGCCGGCCTTGGCGCCCATGGCGGCCGGGACCGCGTAGCCCATCGTCCCGGCGCCGCCGGAGTTGAGCCAGGTGGCCGGCTGCTCGTACTGGATGAAGTGCGCGGACCACATCTGGTGCTGGCCCACGCCCGCCGCGAAGATGGTGCCCTCCGGGGCGAGCTGCCCGATGCGCTCGATGACCTGCTGCGGGGACAGCGAGCCGTCCGCGGGCTGGTCGTAGCCGAGCGGGTAGGTCTCGCGCCAGCGGTTCAGATCGCTCCACCAGGCGGTGTAGTCGCCCGTGTGGCCCTCGCTGTGCTCCTTCTGCACCGCCTGGACCAGGTCGGCGATGACCTCGCGGGCGTCACCGACGATCGGCACGTCGGCGGCGCGGTTCTTGCCGATCTCGGCCGGGTCGATGTCGGCGTGGACGATCTTGGCGTACGGGGCGAAGCTGTCCAGCTTGCCGGTGACGCGGTCGTCGAAGCGGGCTCCGAGGGCGACGATCAGGTCGGCCTTCTGCAGCGCGGTGACGGCGGTGACCGCACCGTGCATGCCCGGCATCCCCACGTGCTGTGGGTGGCTGTCGGGGAATGCGCCGAGCGCCATCAGGGTGGTGGTGACGGGCGCTCCGGTGAGTTCGGCGAGGACCTTCAGCTCGGCGGTGGCCCGCGCCTTGAGGACGCCGCCGCCGACGTACAGCACGGGCCGCTTGGCGGAGGTGATCAGCTTGGCCGCCTCGCGGATCTGCTTGGCGTGCGGCTTGGTCACCGGTCGGTAGCCGGGCAGGTCCATGGTGGGCGGCCAGGAGAAGGTGGTCTTCGCCTGGAGGGCGTCCTTGGCGATGTCGACCAGGACCGGGCCGGGGCGGCCGGTGGAGGCGATGTGGAACGCCTGGGCGATCACCCGCGGGATGTCCTCGGCCTTGGTGACCAGGAAGTTGTGCTTGGTGACCGGCATGGTGATGCCGACGATGTCCGCTTCCTGGAAGGCGTCGGTGCCGATCGCCTTGGACGCGACCTGGCCGGTGATCGCCACGAGCGGCACCGAGTCCATGTGCGCGTCGGCGATCGGCGTGACCAGGTTGGTGGCACCCGGGCCCGAGGTGGCCATGCAGACGCCGACCTTGCCGGTGGCCTGCGCGTAGCCGGTGGCCGCGTGGCCGGCGCCCTGCTCGTGGCGGACCAGCACGTGGCGGACCCGGGTGGAGTCCATCAGCGGGTCGTACGCCGGCAGGATCGCACCGCCGGGGATACCGAATACCGTCTCAGCGCCGACCTCCTCGAGGGAGCGGATGAGGGACTGCGCACCCGTCACGTGCTCGACGGTGGCGGAGTGCTGTCCTCCGGATCGGGGCCGCGGCTGCGGATGGGCCCCGGTGGCCTGCTCGGTCATCGGCATTCTCTTCTCGATGCTGAGGGTTTTTGCGAGGTTTGGGCGGAGTTCGAGCGCTGCACGAACGGCACTCGTGCAACAAAAAACCCCTCGTGCCGAAAGGCAAGCGAGGGGAGCGCGCCGGTGAGGTCGCTGGGGATTCCGGATCTCCTCCGGTGGGTCCCAGCTCAGCCGACGCGCTGTCCAAGTACGAGAATTCGGGTGCGCATGGAACTGACCCTCCCCCCGGCACGCACCACGTGTCAAGTGGGTGGGACGGGAGTCTCATTATGTGAGCGGAGACCACCGCCACCTCCGATGACGGCGGACACCCCCTGGCTGTACACCCCGCCGCCCCCGCCCGCGAAGGCCGGCTCGGCCGGAGCGTGCGGCACCGGATAATGGCCTGATCCGAGCGCCCGGCGCAGCCGGTACTCGTCCAGCGGCCCCGCGAACGCCATGCCCTGCCCGTGGGTGCAGCCCATGGCGCGCAGCGCGACCACCTGCTCCGGCAGGTCCACGCCCTCGGCGACGGACTGCAGCCCCAGGTCGCCCGCGATGCGCAGCAGCCCGCTGGTGATCTTGTGCAGCCGGGCGGACTCCACCACGCCCTCGACCAGGCCGCGGTCGAGCTTGAGGACGTCCACGGGCAGTCTGCGCAGGGCCGTGATCGCCGCGTAGCCGCTGCCGAAGCCGTCGAGCGCGATCCGCACCCCGAGCCGGCTGAGCGCGGTCAGCCGCCGTTCCAGCTCGTCCAGCGAGGCGGCCCGGGGGTCGGTGTCGGCCAGTTCGACGACCAGCGCGCCGGGCGGCAGTCCGTACCGGGTCAGCAGCGCCTCCACGGAGCCGAGCGGCATCGAGCGGTCCAGCAGCCGCCGGGCGCTCATCCGTACGGTCACCGGCACCGCGGCCCCGGCGGCGGCCCGCTCGGCGGCCTGCTCCACGGCCTCCTGGAGGATCCAGCGGTCCAGTTCGGCGGTCTTGTCGCCGTCCTCGGTCACGCGCAGGAACTCGGCCGGGGTGAACAGCACCCCTTGGGAGGAGCGCCAGCGCGCCTGCGCGGAGACCGACGTGATCCGGCCGTTCTCCAGGCAGACCACCGGCTGGTGCAGCAGCGCGAACTCGCCGTCGTGCAGCGCAGCGCGCAGCCGGGTGGCCAGCTCCGCCTTGCGCACGACGTCCTGCTGCATCTGCGGCTTGTACAGCTCCACGCGGCCCTTGCCCGTCGATTTCGCGCGGTACATGGCGAGGTCGGCGTTGCGCAGCAGTTCGCCCGCGCCGAGGCCCGGTTCCGCGAAGGCGACGCCGATGGAGGCGTTGACCCGGACATCGTTGCCGTCGATGGAGTACGGCTGGGAGAGGGTCGTCCTGAGGCGGTCGGCGAGCTCCAGGATGTTCCGCTCCCGGGCGGCACGGTCGCGGGTGCCGTCCCCGACGATCAGGGCCGCGAACTCGTCGCCGCCGAGCCGGGACGCGGTGTCCCCGTGCCGGACGGCGTCGTGCAGTCTGCGGGCGGCCTGGACGAGCAGTTCGTCTCCCGCCTGGTGCCCGATCGTGTCGTTGACGGCCTTGAAGCCGTCCAGGTCGATGAAGAGGACGGCCGTGCCGCGCAGGGCGGCGCCCCGGTCGGTGGCGCGGCGGCCGGACAGTGCCTGCTGGACGCGCTGGGTGAACAGCGCGCGGTTGGGCAGGTCGGTGAGCGGGTCGTGCTCGGCGTTGTGCTGCAACTGGGCCTGCAGCCGCACCCTTTCGGTCACGTCCCGGCTGTTGAAGATCAGGCCGCCGTGGTGGCGGTTGACGGTGGACTCGACGTTGAGCCAGCCTCCCCCGCTCCCGGCTTCGCCCGGGCGGGAGGCGCCCCCGCCGCCGGACCGGAACCGGCACTCGATGCGCGTGGTCGGCTCCTCGACCGGGCTGGCGGCGAGGAAGCGGCGCACCTCGTGCACCACGCAGCCCAGGTCCTCCGGGTGGATGAGGGCGGCCAGCTCGGTGCCCACCAGGTCCTCGGCGGGCCGTCCGTAGACCCCGGCGGCGGCCGGGGAGACATAGCG
Organism: Streptomyces sp. IBSBF 3136; assembly: GCF_036815105.1. NCBI lineage: Bacteria > Bacillati > Actinomycetota > Actinomycetes > Kitasatosporales > Streptomycetaceae > Streptomyces > Streptomyces sp. IBSBF 3136. The sequence goes on along the minus strand of NZ_JAJSZC010000017.1, from coordinate 47,545 downwards.
CAGGATGCCGTTGGGCGCGGCGATCATGATGACGTCGCTGGAGCCCTGCACCAGGGAGCGGAAGTGGTTCTCCTTCTGCGCCAGTTCCTGGGTGAGGGTGATGTTGTCCAGCAGCATGATGCCCTGGCGCATGACGAGCGCCAGCACGACGCCGCCCGCGGTGATCAGCACCACGTGGTCGGGCCGGCGGCCGTTGAGCACGTTGTAGAGGATGCCCAGGGTGCACACGGCGGCGGCGAGGTACGGGGTGAGCGCGGCGAGCGAGCCGGTGAGCGGCCGTCCGGCCGGGTACCGGACGTGGTCGCCGCCCGGCCCGGGGGCCGGCGGTGCCGGATGGCCCGCGGCGCGCTGTCCGGGCACGTGCTCGTGGACCACGCGCGTGTGGCCGTCCGGCACGTGCCGTTCGGTGTCCGCCGCTCCGGTGCGCCGGGGGGCGGCCCAGGGCGCGTAGGCGAGCAGCAGCGAACCGGCGAACCAGCCCGCGTCCAGCAGTTGCCCGGAGCGGTAGCTGCTGTGCAGCAGCGGCGAGGTGAACAGCGCGTCGCACATCACGGTCAGCGCGAGGGCGCCGATCGCGGTGTTGACCGCTGTGCGGTTGCCCGGGGAGCGGCGGAAGTGCAGCGCGAGCACCATGCTCACGAGCACGATGTCGAGCAGCGGGTACGCCAGGGACAGCGCGGTGTGCGCGACGCTCGGCCCGTCGAACCGGGCCGCCTGGGCGAGCGCGAGGCTCCAGGACAGGGTGAGCAGCGAGCCGCCGATCAGCCAGGCGTCGAGACCGAGGCAGATCCAGCCCGCCCGGGTCACCGGCCGTTTGGCGAGGACCAGCAGGCCCACGATGGCCGGGGGCGCGAAGCACAGGAAGAACAGGTCGGCGTAGCTCGGGCTGGGCACCTGCCGGCCGAGGACGACCTCGTACCACCCCCAGACCGCGTTGCCCAGGGCCGCCATCGCCGAGGAGAGCGCGAACAGCAGCCAGGCGGGCCGGAAGCGGACCCGCGGGCCGCGGGCGTAGAGGAAGCAGGAGACGGCGGCGGTGCCCGCCGCGGCGCTCAGCCCGAAGTCGCCCATGACCAGCGCGACGGCCTGCGAGCCCCAGTCGAAGGTGGACCCGATGGCGTACGCGCCGCAGACCAGGGCGAGGCCGAGTTGGTGGACCAGCCGCGATCCGTCGGCGGCGGCCGGCGGACGGGACGGCAGCGGTGCCCCCGGCAGGTGCGGTGCGCGCAGCCCGCCGTCGAGGGCGGCGGTCGACATGGAAGGCGGCGCGTTCACCGGGGCCTCCCGCTCCGCGCCGGACCAGCGTCGCGCCGGGCCCGCTGCGCCGGGTGCCTCCTGCGGCTGCCCGGCCTGCGGGGGTGGCTGTGATGGCTCGTGTGGTGGCCGCGTCTGCGCGTGGCCGTGCGCCAGGGTCGCCGCCGGCGGCTCCGCCGCGTCGGATCGTTCGTCCATAGGCCGTGCATCGCCCGTCGCCCCCCTCACAAATCTGAAATGTCCATCCCCGGCGCCGAATGGTGAGCGGCGCAGCCCCTGTCGGGACGATACACCAGTATCGTCACTCAGGGACATAGCTTCTCTACGCTCCGTGACGATCACCGTCAAGGCGGACACGTACCGCGTCCGCGAGATCGCGGAGCGTGCCGGAAGCGGATTACTCCCCTGTCGTCAGGATCACGTTCCGCAGGGGTTCCTGGTTCACGAATCGGTGCAACTGGTCCACGAGCAGCCGTTTGGCGCGGGGCAGGAAGGCGGAGCTGGGGCCGCCGACGTGCGGGCTGATGAGCACGCCGGGCGCCTGCCACAGGGGGTGTCCGGGCGGCAGCGGCTCGGGGTCCGTCACGTCCAGGGCAACGGTGAGGCGTCCGGCTCCCAACTCCTTGAGCAGCGCCTCGGTGTCGACGACGGGCCCGCGGGCCACGTTGACGAGCAGGGCACCGTCCTTCATGCGGCCGAGGAACTCCGCGTCGGCCAGACCGTGCGTCTCCTCCGTCAAGGGCGTCGAGAGGATCACGACATCGGCGTCCGGAAGCAGTGAGGGCAATTCGGTGAGCGGATGCACGAGACCGCGCGCTGTGGTGCGCCGGGAGCGCGCGACGCGCGCCACGCGCGCCACTTCGAAGGGCACGAGCCGGTCCTCGATGGCGGCGCCGATGGCGCCGTAGCCGACGATGAGGACGTTCTTGTCGGCCAGGGAAGGATGGAACCGGCTCTGCCAGCGTTCCTCCCGTTGCGCATGGACGAACTCGGGAACTCCGCGCAGGGAGGCGAGGGTCAGGGTCAGGGCGAGCTCGGCCGTGCTCGCCTCGTGCACGCCCCGGGCGTTGCACAGCTGGACGCCGGGCACGATGGAGGACATCCGGGCGGTGATGTCGTCGACGCCGGCCGTGAGCGTCTGGATGACCCGCACCCCCGTCAGCCGCTCCAGCGGACGCACCTTGACCGACCACTTCTTCATGTACGGCACCACGTACAGCACGCAGTCCGCCGGGTCGCCCGGGAACTCCTGGTCACCGTCCGGACCGCCGTCCCAGAACAGGTAGCGGGGCCCTTCGGGGAGCCCCTCGATCTCCTCCGGCGCGATGGGAAGCCACACGTCAGCACTCATGACAGGAGGCTATGTCAGGTGCGCGGATGACCAAGGGTTAGGTTGGTGACCCGGACGAGGGAGGTTCACGGGCACGTGGAGCGCAGGACGATCGGCGCGGGGGCGCTCGCGGTGGGGGCCGTCGGACTCGGGTGCATGCCGATGAGCTGGGCGTACAGCGGTTCCCGGCAGCGGGGCGACGCGTCGCTCAGAACCGTGCACCGGGCACTGGACCTCGGCTCGACCCTGCTGGACACGGCCGACATGTACGGCCCGTTCACCAATGAGCTGCTGCTCGGGCGGGTGCTGAAGGAGCGGCGCCCGGAGGCGTTCGTGTCGACCAAGGTGGGGCTGCTCGTGGGTGAGCAGCACATCGTGGCCAACGGCCGCCCGGGCTATGTGCGGCGGGCCTGCGACGCCTCGCTGCGGCGGCTGCAGACGGACGTGATCGACCTCTACCAGCTGCACCGCGCGGACCCCGAGGTCCCCGTCGAGGAGACCTGGGGCGCGATGGCCGAGCTGGTGCGGGCCGGGAAGGTGCGGGCGCTCGGGCTGTGCGCGGTGGGCGCGCGCGGCGGCCGCCGGTCCGGGTCCCGGCTGCACGACACCACGCTGCGCCAGTTGCAGCGGGTGCAGCAGGTCTTCCCGGTGAGCGCGGTGCAGGCGGAGCTTTCGGTGTGGTCGCAGGAGGCGCTGGACGCGCTGCTGCCCTGGTGCGCGTCGCGGGGCGTGGGCTTCCTGGCGGCGATGCCCCTGGGCAACGGGTTCCTGACCGGCACGCTCACACCGGGCGAGGGGTTCGAGCCGGACGACGTCCGGGCCCGCCATCCCCGGTTCACCGCCGAGATGATGGCCTCCAACCAGCCGATCGTCGCCGGTCTGCGCCGGATCGCCCGCCGGTACGGCGAGGACGTCACCGCCGCCCAGGTGGCCCTCGCCTGGGTGCTCGCCCAGGGCCGTCATGTGATCGCGCTGCCGGGGACCAAGCAGGAGCGCTGGGCCGAGGAGAACGCGGCCGCGGCCGGGCTGCGGCTGTCCGCCGAGGACCTTCTGGAGGTGTCCCGGCTCCCGGCGGCACAGGGTTCCTGGGACTGAGCGACTTCGCGCGGAACGGGAACCCGGGCGGTGTGAGCGGTGTATGAGAGGGAGTAGCCGACGCCTCGAAGGGACCAAGACCGTGCCACGTCGACTTGTGACGGCCGTGCTGGCCGCGACATCGCTCCTGCTGACGGCGGGCTGCTCAGGCGGCGGAAGCCCGCCGGGCGGCGGGGGCATGGGGCCGGTGACCACGACCCCGGGTGGCGCGTCGCCCTCCCGGTCCGCCGGGCCGACTCCGCCGGCCAAGGGTGCGGTGCGGGTGCTGCGCACGGTGGCCGAGGGCCTGAAGTCGCCGTGGGGCCTGGCCCCGCTGCCGGGCGGCGGACTGCTGGTCTCCTCCCGTGACGACGGCACCATCACCCGCATCGACGAAAAGACGGGCCACAAGACCCTGCTGGGCACGGTGTCCGGGGTCTCCGCGGCCGGCGAGGGCGGTCTGCTGGGCATCGCCCTGTCGCCCGGCTTCGCCTCGGACCACATGATCTACGCCTACTTCACCTCGGCCTCGGACAACCGCATCGTCCGGGTGCTGTACGACGAGCACAAGCCTGCGGGTGAGCAACTGGGCGCCCCGGACACGGTGTTCAAGGGCATCCCGAAGGGCTTGATCCACAACGGCGGGCGGATCGCCTTCGGTCCCGACGGGATGCTCTACGCGGGCACCGGCGAGAGCGGCGACCGCGGCCTGGCCCAGGACCGGGAGTCGCTGGGCGGCAAGATCCTGCGGCTGACCCCGGAGGGCGAACCGGCCCCGGGCAACCCGTTCCCGCACTCGCCCGTGTACTCCTACGGCCACCGCAACGTCCAGGGCCTGGCCTGGGACGGTCGACAGCGCCTGTTCGCCTCGGAGTTCGGCCAGGACACCTGGGACGAGCTGAACGCGATCAAGCCCGGCGGCGACTACGGCTGGCCGGACGCCGAGGGCGTGTCCTCCGACTCCCGCTTCATCGACCCCATCGCCCAGTGGCACACCGACGACGCCTCTCCCAGCGGGATCGCCTACGTGGACGGGGTGATCTGGATGGCGGCGCTGAAGGGTCAGCGGCTGTGGCGCATCCCGCTGAACGGCACCAAGGCCTCGGCGGCCCCCCAGGCCTTCCTCACCGGCGAGTACGGCCGGCTGCGCACCGTGGTCCCGGCGGGCGGCGGCAAGGTGTGGCTGGTGACGAGCAACACCGACGGCCGCGGCAAGCCGAAGAAGCCGGACGACCGGGTGCTCGAAGTACAGGTGAGGTAGCCCCAGGGCTCACCCCCGCGCCCGCTGCTCCCCCGGGTCCGCCTCCTCACCCGGATCCGGCGCCCCCTCCTCCTCGGCGGCGGGCTGCCCGGGACGGCGCACCACGACCTTTCCCGAGGCCAGGTCTATGGGGCCGCGGGCGGGATCGGCGTCGCCGACGTCCTCCCGGGTCAGTTCCAGGCGTTTCTGTTCGTCGTGGGTGTGCTTGCGGCCGGGCGCGAACAGTTCCTCGAAGGCGTTGAACACGGCTTCTCCCCCCTGCCGGATTCCTCCAGCGTACGGTCACCCGGCCGCCGGTGCGGCGAGCGTGCCGTCCGGGAACAGTCCCAGCCGGTGCGCCAGCGCCGCCGCCTCCCCCCTGCCCGAGACGCCGAGCTTGGCGAGGATGTTGGAGACGTGGACGCTCGCCGTCTTCGGCGAGATGAACAGTTCCTCGGCTATCTGGCGGTTGGTACGGCCGGCCGACACCAGGCGCAGGACGTCCCGTTCCCGGCTGGTGAGGCCGAGGGCCTCGGCCGGGTCGGCCGGATCGGGGGCCTGCCGCGGGGAGCCGGCCAGGGTCAGACGGGCCCGCTGGGCCAGCCGGGCGACCGCGTCGCCGAGCGGGCGGGCCCCGAGGTGGCCGGCGACGGCGCCGGCCAGCCGCAGCAGTTCCACGGCGCGCTCGCGTCCGTCCTCGCCGCCCTCGGCGAGCAGGCTCTGGGCCAGCCGGTACCGGACGCGGGCGAGGTCGTAGGGGCGGTCGAGGCACTCGAACGCGGCGACCACCCGGGACCAGACCTCGGCGGTGTCCCGGCCCTCGGCGCGGTGCAGTTCGGCCTGGACCCACTGCTGGTGGGCCTGCCACAGGGGTGCGCCGGTGGTGACTGCCCGGGCGGTCTCGCGCAGCCGGTCGAGGATCTCGGCGCGGCCGTCCGCGGCGGCGGGCAGGGTGCGGGCTTCGGCCTCGGCGATGGCGGCCGCCAGCAGCAGGAGCCAGGCGTAGCGCTGGGTGCCGGGCGGGAAGCCCGCGTCCAGGGCGGTGCCCAGCTCGGCGCGGGCGTCGAGGATGCGGCCCTCCGCGGCGGCGACGCCGATGGCGACGCGGACCACCCGCAGGGACTCCTGGGGCACGGGGTCGTGGCAGCCGTAGCGGGCGCCGGCGGTCTCCAGGTGCCGGGCCGCCTCGGCGAGGTCGCCCCGCGCGAGCGCGAGCTGGGCGAGGCGCAGGGAGCCCGCGCCCTGGGGCTTGGCGCTGTGGCCCACGCGCAGCGCGTGGTCCGCGGCGTCGGCGGCCTCGGTCCACCTGCCCAGTGTGTACAGCGAGTCGGAGAGGTTGCCCCAGACCCAGGCCTCGGTGTCCAGCAGTCCGAACTCGCGGGCGAAGGCCGTCCCCTCGCGCAACAGGGGCACGGCCTCGCGGGAGCGGCCGACCGCCTGCAACGCGGACGGCAGGTTCACGAAGGCCCGGCCCGCCACGCTCCGCACGCCTTCGCGGAGCGCGTCCTCCTTCACCCGGGACATCTCCGCCAGTCCGGCCTCGGTGTCGCCGGCGTCGACCATGAGGCCGCCGAGGGTGAGGCGGGCGTTGAGCTCGATCTCCCGGGCGCCGACCATGCGCGCGTACTCGACGGCCCGCTCGGCGGCGGCGAAGGCCTCGGGTCCGGGCCGGTGCAGCATGGACCAACCGGCGGCCTCCGCCAGTACCTCGGCGTGCACCTCCGAGGGCGGCAGGCCGCGTACCAGCTCCTGGGCGGTGGACAGTTCCGGCCATCCGTCGCCGCGGGCCAGGGCCTGGACGACCCGGGAGCGCTGCACCCAGAACCAGGCGGCGCGCAGCGGGTCCGGCTCCTCCTCCAGCAGGCGCAGGGCGCGCTTGATGATTTTGAGCGCGCGTTCGCGTTCCCCTGCGAAGCGGCCCGCGGCCGCCGCCTCCGCCATCAGGTCGAGGTAGCGCAGCGGGGTGGTCGCCGGGTCGCAGCCGCAGGGCGGGTAGACGTCGGTGTAGTCCACCGGGCGCAGGGCGTCGCGAACCTCCGCGGGAGCGGTGTCCCACAGCTCCATCGCGCGTTCCAGGAAACGCAGTTGCTCGGTGTACGCATGCCTGCGGCGGGTCACCACGGAGGCGTCGAGGACCGCGGGCAGGGCCCGGGCCGGGTCGTGGGCGTGGTACCAGTAGCCGGCCAGCCGGACCACGCGTTCGTCGGCGGGGACGAGCGTGGGGTCGGCCTCCAGGGCCTCGGCGTAGCGGCGGTTGAGCCGGGAGCGTTCGCCGGGCAGCAGGTCGTCGGCGACGGCCTCGCGGACCAGGGCGTGCCGGAAGCGGTAGCCGTCGCCGTCCGGGGTCGCGGTCAGGATGTTGGCGCCGACGGCGGCCCGCAGCGCCTCGATGAGGTCGTCCTCGGTGAGCCCGGCGACGGCGGCGATGAGCCCGTACTCCACGGTGGAGCCGCCCTCGGCGGCGATCCGGGCGACCCGCTGGGTCCGCTCGGGCAGCGCCTCGACCCGGACCAGGAGCAGGTCGCGCAGGGAGTCGGTGAGTCCGGTGCAGCAGCCTTCGCCCGCGGCGACGGCGAGTTCCTCGACGAAGAAGGCGTTGCCGTCGGAGCGTTCGAAGATCTCGTCGACCTGGGCGGGGTCGGGTTCGGTGGCGAGGATGCCGGCGATCTGGCGGGCGACCTCGGCACGGGTGAAGCGGGCCAGTTCCAGGCGGCGGACGGTGCGCAGCCGGTCGAGTTCGGCGAGCAGGGGGCGCAGCGGGTGGCGGCGGTGGACGTCGTCGGCGCGGTAGGTGGCCAGGACGAGGAGGCGGCCGGTGCGCAGGGTGCGGAAGAGGTAGGCGAGGAGGTGCCGGGTGGAGGCGTCGGCCCAGTGCAGGTCCTCCAGGACGAGCACCACCGTGTGCGCGGCGGCGACCCGCTCCAGCAGCCGGGCGGTGAGTTCGAACAGGCGGGCCGTGCCGCGTTCGTCGTGGCGGCCGGGGCCGGCCTCGCCGAGTTCGGGCAGCAGCCGGGACAGTTCCTCCTCCTGTCCGGCCACGGCGGCGGCGAACTCCTCGGGCAGGGCGTCGCGCAGGACGCGCAGCGCGGTGGAGAAGGGGGCGAACGGCAGCCCGTCGGCCCCGATCTCCACGCAGCCGCCCACGGCGACGGCGGCGGCACGGCGGCAGGCGGCCGCGGCGAACTCCTCGACGAGGCGGGTCTTGCCCACGCCGGCCTCACCGCCGAGCAGCAGCGCCTGGGGCTCTCCCGCGGCGGCACGGGCGAGCGCGTCGTTCAAGGTGGCCAACTCGGCGGTGCGGCCGACGAACACGGGACTGACGGACCTGGTCTCCACAGGCCCGAGCATCGCACGAGGTCCGGAGCGCGCGGCACCTGTTTTCCACAGGTCAGGTGTGATCGTCGTACCGACGGGCGGCAGGGCCGGGCCCTCCTCGGTGCGAGGTGCCCGGCCCTGGCCCCGCGGGTGGCCGACCCCCGTACGGCCGCCCGCCACCGCCCGGCTCCTCACGCGGTGCGCGGGAGCCGGTGTCCGCGCGGGCGGTCGGTATGGGTCTCGGCCTCGGGGGCGCTGCGCAGGGCGGCCGCCGCGCGCCGGGCGGCGCGGCCGGTGCGGGAGACCTCGCGGGCCAGTCGCTCCCGCGCGGCCTCGCGGCGCAGTTCGGCGGAGCGCATCCGGTGCAGGTCGAGCTCGTACATGGCGTGTCCTTCGGGTGAGGCGGTCTTCGTGCTTCGCTTTCCGCGATGCCTCCACCTTCGTCTCCCAGGGGGGTGCGCCACATCGGGAGACTTCCGCATCTTGGGCCGGTCCCCGGGCCGCGGGCACGCGTAAGGGGCCTCAGGGACTCCGTAAGGCGGGTACGGATTCCCTAAGGCCCCCGGGGACCTGCGGTTTCTCAGCCGGTCGAGGGCAGCGCCAGCAGTGCGTCCGAGTACTTCAGGACGGCCAGCAGCAGCCCGACGACGCCGAGCGAGACGCCCGCCCAGGCGACCGACCTGATCCAGGCGGCCTGCGGGCGGCCGGGGGTGCCGAACGCGGGCCGGACCAGCACGACCACGCCGACGGCGAGCGCGGCCAGCGCGAACAGGCCGGCCCACAGCGCGGTGGTGTGCCAGGCGTCGCCGTAGACCTCCTTGATCTGCTTGCCGACGCTCGCCCCGGACGAGGTCCGGAGCTGTCCGACGAGGGTCTCGCGGGCTGCGGCGACGGTGCCGATCCAGCCACCGTTGAGCGAGATCACGCCCAGCGCGGCGGAGACGACGGCGCCCGCTCCCTGGCCGACGCCGGGTGTCTTCTCCCGGGCTGCTCCGGACGGCGCACCGCGCTCGGCGCCCTCCGCGCCGTCGGCCCCGGTGGCGGCCTCCTGCGTCCCCGTCCCCGTCGCCCGCGCCTCGTCCTCGGGGTTCGCGGCGGCCTCCTGCCCCGCCCGCTCGTCGTCGGTCCTGCTCACGTCCGATGTCTTCGTTGCCATGCCCGGCACCGTACGGACGCTCTCTGAGAGCTCCCTTAACGGCCGTCGCGGGCGCCGCCCGCGCGGGCCGACCGCCACTCGGGGGCCAGCAGCGCCCAGATCTCGGTGTCCGTGCGCACGCCCCGGTGCGGGTGGTTCTCCCGGAGCACGCCCTCCCGGGTCATGCCGAGCCGTCGCGCCACGTTGAGGCTGCCCTCGTTCGCGGAGGAGGCGTGCCACTCCACCCGGTGCATGCCGCGCTCGTCGAACGCCCAGTCCAGCAGCAACCGCATGCCGCGGGTGACGAGTCCGCGCCCGGCCGCCGCGGGCTCCAGCCAGCAGCCGGCCTCGCAGACGCCGCTCGGGGTGTCCCAGACCCGGAACAGCACACCGCCCACCAGCCGCCCGTCGAGCCAGATGCCGTGCAGGCCGCCCGCGTCGGCGGCGCGCTTGTCCGCGTAGGAGCGGAGCCAGGCGCGGGCGCCGTCCAGGTCGCCCACCACGTCCGCGAGGCCGATGTGGCGGCCGATGAACTCGCGTCCCCGGTCGATGTTGGCGAGCAGGTCGGCCGCGTGCCAGACCTCCAGGGGCCGCAGTTCGGCGCCGTCGCCACCCAGGGATGTCGCGTACATCGCGCTCCCGCTCCTCTCGCGTTCTCCCCGGTTCCTCCACCGGGACCTGGCCGAGCCTCTCACGGGTCAGTCGAACTGGTCTCCGACGGCCATGACCGTCGCCCCGGCGATCAGCAGCCACAGGGCCCGGCGGGTACGGCCCCGCAGGCCGAGGACGGCGGCGAGGGCGCACAGGGCGGCGCCGAGGGCGTAGGCGGCGGGCACGAGGGCGGGGGCGGAGCCGGTGAGACGCAGCAGCGAGGCCGCGAGCCCGGCCAGGGACAGCAGCGCTCCGGTGCCGAAGGCGGTCCAGCGGGCACGGCGGGCGCCCTGGGCGGGGTCCGCCGTGTCCTCCGCTCCGGTTATGGCGGGTCCGGTGCCGGAATCGATGCGTCCACTCATGGCGGGCGAGCGTAGCGGCTCCGGGACCGGACACGGGTACGGCCCCGGAGGGCATGCCTCCGGGGCCGTACGGGAGCGGGGACTCAGCCCTCGCTCACCCCCAGCTTCTCCAGGATCAGCTCCTTGACGCGGGCCGCGTCGGCCTGGCCGCGGGTGGCCTTCATGACCGCGCCGACCAGGGCGCCGGCCGCGGCCACCTTGCCACCGCGGATCTTGTCCGCGATGCCCGGGTTGCCGGCGATGGCCTCGTCGACGGCCGTGCCGAGCGCCGAGTCGTCGGAGACCACCTTGAGGCCGCGCTTGTCGACGACCTCGTCCGGGGTGCCCTCGCCGGCGAGGACGCCCTCGATGACCTGGCGGGCCAGCTTGTCGTTCAGGTCGCCCTTGGTGACCAGCTCGGTCACCCGGGCCACCTGCGCCGGGGTGATCGGCAGCTCGTCCAGCGCCTTGCCGGACTCGTTGGCGCTGCGCGCCAGTTCACCCATCCACCACTTGCGGGCGGAGGCCGCGTCGGCACCGGCGTCGATCGTCGCGACGATCAGGTCCAGCGCGCCGGCGTTGGTGATGGACTGCATGTCGGTGGCGGAGACGCCCCACTCGGCGAGCAGCCGGGTGCGGCGGGCCAGCGGCAGCTCGGGGAGCGCCGCGCGGATCTCCTCGACCCACTCGCGGGAGGGGGCCACCGGGACGAGGTCAGGCTCCGGGAAGTACCGGTAGTCCTCGGCCTCCTCCTTCACGCGGCCCGAGGTCGTGGACCCGGTGTCCTCGTGGAAGTGGCGGGTCTCCTGGACGATCGTGCCGCCCGAGGACAGCACGGCCGCGTGCCGCTGGATCTCGAAGCGGGCCGCACGCTCCACCGAGCGCAGCGAGTTGACGTTCTTCGTCTCGGAGCGCGTGCCGAACTTCTCGGTGCCGTGCGGGCGCAGCGAGAGGTTCACGTCGCAGCGCATCTGGCCCATCTCCATGCGGGCCTCGGAGACGCCGAGCGCCCTGATGAGCTCGCGCAGCTCGCGGACGTACGCGCGGGCGACCTCGGGAGCGCGCTCGCCCGCGCCCTCGATCGGCTTGGTGACGATCTCGATGAGCGGGATGCCGGCGCGGTTGTAGTCCAGCAGGGAGTGGGACGCGCCGTGGATACGGCCGGTGGCGCCGCCGACGTGCGTCGACTTGCCGGTGTCCTCCTCCATGTGGGCGCGCTCGATCTGCACGCGGAAGGTCTCGCCGTCCTCCAGCTGCACGTCGAGGTAACCGTCGAAGGCGATCGGCTCGTCGTACTGGGAGGTCTGGAAGTTCTTCGGCATGTCCGGATAGAAGTAGTTCTTCCGGGCGAAGCGGCACCACTCGGCGATCTCGCAGTTCAGCGCGAGACCGATCTTGATCGCGGACTCCACGCCGGTCGCGTTGACGACCGGCAGCGCGCCCGGCAGGCCGAGGCAGACGGGGCAGGTCTGGGTGTTCGGGTCGGCGCCGAGCGCCGTCGAACAGCCGCAGAACATCTTGGTCTTGGTGCCGAGTTCGACATGGACCTCAAGGCCCATGACGGGGTCGTACGACGCCAGCGCGTCCTCGTACGACACCAGGTCGGTCGTGATGGTCACGGTGAAAACTTCCCTCTCAGCCCAGCAGGACGTCGTCGTCGCCCAGCCGCTTCAGCTCGCGGTAGAGGATGGCGAGGCCGGTGACGATCGCGACGGCGGACACGGTGGCGTCGATCAGCCGCAGCGTGTCCTGCTCGGCGCGCGCCTTCTTGATCTGCTTGGCCACACCGAACGCGCCGAACGCGGTCCCGGCCATCGACAGGTACGTGCCGGACTTCGACTTCTTGAAGCCCTTGGCCTTGTTCAGTGCACTCACAGCGACGGAGCCTCCTCGAGCAGCGGGTGCCCCCACCTTTCCACGAAGGCGGCCTCGACGGCGGCACCCACCCTGTACAGGCGGTCGTCCTTCAGGGCCGGGGCGATGATCTGCAGACCCACCGGGAGGTTGTCCTCCGGGGCCAGGCCGCAGGGCAGCGACATGGCCGCGTTGCCCGCCAGGTTGGTGGGGATGGTGCACAGGTCGGCCAGGTACATGGCCATCGGGTCGTCCGCGCGCTCGCCGATCGCGAAGGCGGTGGTCGGGGTCGTCGGGGAGACGATCACGTCGACCTGCTCGAACGCCTTCTCGAAGTCGCGCGTGATGAGCGTGCGGACCTTCTGCGCGGAGCCGTAGTAGGCGTCGTAGTAGCCGCTCGACAGGGCGTAGGTGCCGAGCATGACGCGCCGCTTGACCTCCGGGCCGAAGCCCGCCTCACGGGTGAGGGAGGTCACCTCCTCGGCCGAGTGGCTGCCGTCGTCGCCGACCCGCAGGCCGTAGCGCAGGCCGTCGAAGCGCGCGAGGTTGGAGGAGCACTCGGAGGGGGCGATCAGGTAGTACGCCGACAGGGCGAGGTCGAAGGACGGGCAGTCCAGCTCGACGATCTCGGCGCCCAGCTCCTTGAGCAGCGCGACGGACTCGTCGAAGCGCTGGACGACGCCGGCCTGGTAGCCCTCGCCGCGGAACTGCTTGACCACGCCGACTCGCATGCCGGCGACGCTGCCGTTGCGCGCGGCCTCGACCACCGGCGGCACGGGGGCGTCGATGGAGGTGGAGTCCAGCGGGTCGTGCCCGGCGATGACCTCGTGCAGCAGGGCCGCGTCCAGGACCGTGCGGGCGCAGGGGCCGCCCTGGTCGAGGGAGGAGGAGAACGCCACCATGCCGAAGCGGGAGACCGCGCCGTACGTCGGCTTCACGCCGACGGTGCCGGTGACGGCGGCCGGCTGGCGGATCGAGCCGCCGGTGTCGGTGCCGATGGCGAGCGGGGCCTGGTAGGAGGCGAGCGCGGCGGAGGAACCGCCACCGGAGCCGCCGGGGATCTTGGTCAGGTCCCAGGGGTTGCCGGTCGGGCCGTAGGCGCTGTTCTCGGTGGAGGACCCCATGGCGAACTCGTCCATGTTGGTCTTGCCGAGGATGATCACGTCGGCGGCCTTCAGCCGCTTGGTGAGCGTCGCGTCGTACGGCGGGATCCAGCCCTCGAGGATCTTGGAGCCGACGGTGGTCGGCACGCCCTCGGTGGTGAAGATGTCCTTGAGCGCGAGCGGGACGCCGGCCAGCGGGCCGAGCTTCTCGCCGCGGGCCCGCTTCTCGTCCACGGCGCGCGCCTGGGCGAGGGCGCCCTCGCGGTCGACGTGCAGGAAGGCGTGGACCTTCTCGTCCACGGCCTCGATGCGGGCGAGGTGGGCTTCGGTGACCTCGACGGCCGTGAGTTCGCCCGCGGCGATCCTCTCGGCGATCTGCGCGGCCGTGAGCTTGATGATGTTGCTGTCCGTCATGGTGGTCACTCCTCACCCAGGATCTGCGGCACCTTGAAACGCTGCTGCTCCTGGGCCGGGGCGCCGGAGAGCGCCTGCTCGGGGGTGAGCGAGGGACGGACCTCGTCCGGCCGCATGACGTTCGTCAGCGGGAGCGGGTGCGAGGTCGGCGGTACGTCTTGGTCGGCGACCTCACTGACGCGGGCGACCGCGCCGATGATGTCGTCGAGCTGTCCCGCGAAGTGGTCGAGTTCTTCGGGCTTCAGCTCCAGACGCGCCAGCCGGGCGAGGTGGGCGACCTCCTCGCGCGTGATGCCAGGCATGCAGCGATCCTCTGGGGTGAGAGTTTGCGGTTTTGGGCTGGCCCCAATCCTATGGGGCCGGAGCGGGTGCCCGTGAAACGGTTTGCCCCGCCCCGCCCCGTGGCGCCGCTCAGCCGTGCCGTCCGTCCCAGGCCGCGCTGCGCAGGAAGTGGTTGTCGTACAGCTCCTGGACCTCCAGGAGACTGTCCGGGGTGACCTCTCCGAGGGCGACGCGCCGCAGGTGGCGGAAGTACTCGAAGCGCTCGACGCCCGGGGTGAGGACGATGAGCAGGTCGGCGTCGGCTCCGGGCACGGCGGCGAAGGCGTGCGGCCGGCCTGGAGGGACGACGACCAGGTCACCGGGGCCGGCGGTGACGACGTCGTCGCCGGAGAGGATCTCGGCGGCGCCGTCGAGCAGGAAGAACATCTCGGCGGAGTTGTCGTGCCAGTGCGGCTTGGCGCCGTCGGCGCCCGCCCTGAGGGTGACGCGCTGGGTGGACAGGGCTCCGCCGGTCCGGCTGCTGTCGGCCAGCAGGCGCACGGTGGTGGGCGCGCGGCCGACCACCTCGGCCTCGGCCTCGCGGACGATCACGGTCTCGTCGAACTTCGGAACGAACAGCGACATCTGCTTGGACCCCCGGTGCTGGTGCGGACGTGTACAGACGAGCACGGACGAGCACGGACGAGTACGGACGTGGTCGGACGGGTGCCGAGGCGGTCAGACGAGGAAGAGCAACGCGGCGCTGATCAGGACGACGACCGCGGTGGCGAAGTGGACCCCGAAGGCGACGGCCTTGGCGCCGCCGTTGCGCAGCACTATCAGTGTGTCGCCGAGCGGGACGAGAGCCACGGCGAGCATGAACCAGGCCTCGGCGTGCGCGCCGGCGAAGGCGAGCAGCGCGAGCCCCACCACGCCGAAGGCGCCGTCCCGCGAGCCCTTGACGGTGAGGTAGGCGCCGGCGTCGCCGCCGGGGTCGGCCGGGACGCCGTAGCCGGCGGCCGCGGCACCGGGCTGGAACAGGAACCGGTAGCCGAGGAACAGGCAGAACAGGTCGAGCACGACGGCCAGGGTGTACGCGGTGACGGTCATTCCCACTCCTTGCTAGCAGCGCTAGATGCAAGAGCGAAGCTAGCAGAGCGTCGACAGAATGGCTAGCACCGCTAGAATCGCGACCATGTCGATCCAGCGGCGCCGTGAGCGCGAACGAGCGGAACGCGAGCGGCTGATCGTCACGGCCGCGCTGAAACTGGCGGAGGCGGAGGGCTGGGACGCGGTGACCACACGCCGGCTGGCCGCCGGGATCGAGTACAGCCAGCCGGTGCTCTACAGCCACTTCAGGGGCAAGGACGCGATCATGGCGGCGGTCGCGGTGCGGGGCTGCGCGGACCTGGCCGTGGAGCTGCGGGCGGCGCGCTCGGCGGTACGGGGGGTGCGGGAGTCACTGGCGGCGGTGGCGGAGACGTACACGTCCTTCGCCCGGCGCCGGGCCGCCCTCTACGACGCGATGTTCACCCACCTGGTGGACCTGCCCTTCGCGACGGACGGGCCACCGGCACCGCTGCGGGAGGCGTTCGGGGAGCTGCTGGGCGTGGTGGAACCGGTCGCGGCCGGGGGCGAGGAACCGGTCCCGCTGACGGAGACGTTCTGGGCGGCCCTGCACGGCCTGGCGACGCTCACGAGGAGCGGCAGGCTCCCGGAGGAGGCGCACGACAGGAGGCTGGGGCTGCTGATCGACCACTTCACGCGCGGCTGACCGGAGGCGGCGGGTGAAGGGCTACTCGGCCGCCGGCAGGGCCGCGCGCGGCCGCTGCCAGCCCCGGGAGCCGCGGGCGCGCAGCCATGCGGTCGTCTCGTCCGGCGGCATCGCGGCGGCGACCAGCCAGCCCTGCACCGCGTCGCAGCCCAGGTCGCGCAGCCGCTCCCAGGTCTCGTCGTCCTCGACCCCTTCGGCGACGACCAGCAGGCCCAGCGAGTGCGCCAGGTCGACCGTGCAGCGCACGATCTCCGCGTCCTCGTTGTCCACCGCCAGCCGGGCGACGAAGGACCGGTCGATCTTCAGCTCGCTGACCGGCAGCCGGCGCAGGTGCACCAGCGAGGAGTAGCCCGTGCCGAAGTCGTCCAGCGACATCTTCACCCCGTGCCCGGTGAGCCCGGCGAGGGTGTCGGCGGCCCGCTGCGGGTCCTCCAGGAGGACGTGCTCGGTGATCTCCAGCTGGAGCGCTCCCGCCGGCACACCGTGCCGGGCCAGGCGGGCCGCGACCGAGCCCGCGAAGCCGGGCGTGTGGACGTCGCGCGGGGAGACGTTCACGGCGACCGGGACCCTGAGCCCCTGCGCCCGCCACCGGGCGACCTGCCCGAGGGCGGTCTCCAGCACGTACTCCGTCAGATGGGGCATCAGCCCCGAGGACTCGGCGATGGCGATGAACTCGTCCGGCGGAACCTTCCCGCGCTCCGGGTGCACCCAGCGCACCAGCGCCTCGAGACCCACGACCTGCCCGTCGAAGCGGACCTTGGGCTGGTAGTGCACCTGCACCTCGTGCGCGTCCAGCGCCCGGCGCAGGTCACCCAGCAGGCCGAGGCGGTCCGGGGTGTTGGAGTCCCGCTTGGACTCGTAGACCTCGACGCCCGTGCGGTCGCGCTTCGCCTGGTACATCGCCACGTCGGCCCGCCGCAGCAACCCCTCCGCGTCCAGCGCGTGGTCCGGGAAGACGGCGACGCCCGCGCTGGCCTCCAGGACGAGGGTGAGGCCGTCCAGGTCGAGCGGGGAGCTGAGGGCCGCGACGAGGCCGCGGGCGACCCGCGTGGCCGACGTGGTGGAGTCGGCGACGGGCAGTAAGACGGCGAACTCGTCACCGCCGAGCCGGGCCGCCTCCGCGCCGCGCGGCAGGGCGATCCGCAGCCGGTCGGCGATCTGGAGCAGCAGCCGGTCACCGGCGAGATGACCGAGGGTGTCGTTCACCGACCGGAAACGGTCGAGGTCGATCAACATGAGGGCGGCGCGCGCGCCGATCCGTTCGGCGTCGTCCAGCGCGGTCCAGATCCGCTCCAGCAGCCACTGCCGGTTGGGCAATCCGGTCAGCGGGTCGCGCAACTGTTCCTCGGCGCGGGCCCGGGCCATCCACAGCGTGGAGTCGAGGGCGATGAGCGGGATGGCGAACAGCGGGAGCAGGATCGGCTGGGCGTCGGCCACCACGCACACCAGGGGCGCGATGCCGAGCAGCGCGATGGCGACCAGGCCCTGTCTGACCAGGGCGGTGCGGGCGACGGTGGGCAGTCCGCCACCGCGCGGGGCGTGCAGGTACCAGAGCAGGCCGCGGCTGACCGCGAGGTAGGCGGCCGCGACGAGCACCACCTCGGGCACGGTGGTGATGCCCCAGCTCTCGGGCCGCCAGGGCTCCTCGACACTGGGCACCCGCCCGAAGGAGCCGAGCACCAGGGCGCCGGCGCCGATCCCGACGATGTCCACGGCCCCGTGCAGCACGCCCTGCCGCCAGCGGTGCCGCCTGGCTATGCCGACCAGGACGACGACGGTCAGGCTGACCATCCCGGCGGGCACCCAGCCGTACAGCAGCAGGACGGCGAGGGTCAGGGCGGCGCCGGAGCCGGTGCCGCCCCACCAGCGGGCGCGGCCGAGCATCACGAGGTGGCCGACGATGATGCCGGTGAGCACGGCCAGCGACCAGCCGAGCGTGTCGCACGGGAAGAGGGCGTGGTGGTGGGTGAACGCGCTGAGGAAGCCGGCGCCCAGGACGCATCCGGCGACGGCCACGACGGCGGTGGGCAGCGGCGGCCGGGGCAGGTGCCGTTCGGCGGCGCCGCCGGGCAGCGCCGGGACGGGTTCGACGGCCAGGGGGATCGGTGTGTGCGTCTCGGCGGAGGCACCGGGTCCGGCCGGGCGCGGCCGGACGCCCGTGCGCTCGGAGCCCCGCCCGGTCCACCGGCTCTCCCGCCACGCGACCGCACGGCGGCGCAGGCGCAGCCATGAGTCCGGAGCGGCGCTCTCGGTCGGTTCCATTCCCGTCCCTCTCACAGCCGGCGGTGCCCACGCCACGCGGCCCGATGCCCGACAACCATCAGCGGCTCCGCGTTGAAGAAACCTTCCCCGTGCCCTTCGCGGGCAGGGAGATGCCCCAGCCGCAGCTGGGCACGGCAGGCGCACACCTCAACAGTAGGACGCTGAAGGCTTCCTCGGGCAGCGGTCGTCGACGGTTGCCCGAATGCGCCCGGGCCACCCGTATGCAACTGATATGCACCGAACGGGTGGCCTTCAACCGCTACTCCGGGGAGGGAAGCGCGACTTCGGCCGCCGCCTCGGGTCCCTGCTCCAACAGGACGGCGAAACCGTCCTCGTTCAGGACGGGGACCTTGAGTTGCATCGCCTTGTCGTACTTCGATCCCGGGTTGTCGCCGACCACCACGAACGAGGTCTTCTTGGACACCGACCCGGTCACCTTGGCGCCGCGGCTCTGCAGCGCGTCCTTGGCGCCGTCCCGGGTGAAGTTCTCCAGGGTGCCGGTGACGACGACGGTGAGCCCTTCCAGCGGGCGCGGTCCCTCGTCCTCGCCCGACGCCTGGTCCTCCAGCGGGACTCCGGCGGCCTTCCACTTGCGGACGATCTCGCGGTGCCACTCCTCGGCGAACCACTCCTTGAGGGCGGCGGCGATGATGGGGCCGACGCCGTCCGTGCCGGCCAGCTCCTTCTCGGTGGCCTGTTCGATGCGGTCGAGGGAGCGGAACTCGCGGGCGAGGGCCTGCGCCGCGACCGGGCCGACGTGCCGGATGGAGAGCCCGTTCAGGAAGCGGGCGAGCGGCCGGGACTTCGCCGCCTCGATGTTCTCCAGGAGGGCGAGGGTGTTCTTCTTGGGCTCGCCCTGCTGGTTGGCGAAGACCGTGACGACCTTCTCCTCGCCCGTCCTGGGGTCGTGCTTGGGCAGCCCGCTGTCCGGGTCGAGGACGTAGGCCTTGATGGGCAGCAGCTTCTCCACCGTCAGGTCGAACAGGTCGCCCTCGTCGACCAGCGGCGGGGCGGCCGGCTCCAGCGGGCGGGTGAGCGCGGCGGCGGCCACCGCGCCGAAGTGCTCGATGTCCAGGCAGTCGCGGCCCGCGAGGTAGGAGACCCGCTCGCGCAACTGGGCGGGGCAGCCACGGGCGTTGGGGCAGCGGAGGTCGATGTCGCCCTCCTTCATGGGCCGCAGCGCCGTCCCGCACTCGGGGCACTCGCCCGGCATCACGAACTCCCGCTCGTCGCCGTCCCGCAGATCGACCACCGGGCCGAGGATCTCCGGGATGACGTCACCGGCCTTGCGGATGACGACGGTGTCGCCGATGAGCACGCCCTTGGCCTTGACGACCTCCTGGTTGTGCAGGGTGGCGAACTCGACCTCGCTGCCCGCCACGGTGACCGGCTCGACCTGGGCGTACGGCGTGACCCGGCCGGTGCGCCCCACCCCCACCTTGATGTCGATGAGCTTGGTGTTGACCTCCTCCGGCGCGTACTTGTAGGCGATCGCCCAGCGCGGGGCGCGCGCGGTGGAGCCGAGGCGGCCCTGGAGGCGGATCTCGTCGAGCTTGATGACGGCGCCGTCGATCTCGTGCGCCACGGAGTGGCGGTTCTCGCCGTAATGAGCGATGAACGCGCGGACGCCGTCGAGGTCGTCGACCACGCGGTTGTGCGGGGAGGTCGGCAGGCCCCAGGTCTTCAGCAGGTCGTAGGCCTGGGAGAGGCGGGTCATCCCCGAGAAGCCCTCCAGGGCGCCGATGCCGTGGACCACCATGTGCAGCGGGCGGGTGGCGGTGACCCGCGGGTCCTTCTGCCGCAGTGAACCGGCCGCCGCGTTGCGGGGGTTGGCGAAGGGCTTGTCGCCTGCGGCGACCAGGCGTTCGTTCAGCTCGAGGAACTTCTCCATCGGGAAGTAGACCTCGCCGCGGATCTCCACCAGGTCCGGCACGTCGTCGCCGTCGAGGCGGTCCGGGATCTCCGTGATCGTACGGACGTTCGGCGTGATGTCCTCGCCGGTGCGGCCGTCGCCGCGGGTGGCCGCGCGGGTGAGGCGGCCGTGCTCGTAGGTCAGGTTGACCGCGAGGCCGTCGACCTTCAGCTCGCACAGGAAGTGGTACTCCTGCTCGCCCAGTTCCCGGGCGATGCGGTCGGCCCAGGCGGCCAGGTCGTCGTCGTTGAAGGTGTTGTCCAGCGAGAGCATCCGCCGGCGGTGCTCGACGGCGGTGAACTCCGTCGCGTACGACCCGGCGACCTTCTGGGTGGGCGAGTCCGGGGTGCGCAGCTCGGGGTACTCCGCCTCCAGCGCCTCCAGCGTCTTCAGGAGCTTGTCGAACGCCGCGTCGCTGACGACGGGAGCGTCCTTCACGTAGTACCGGAAGCGGTGCTCCTCGACCTGCTCCGCGAGCTGCATGTGCTTCTCGCGGGCCTCGGCGGGCACCGCCGTCACCCGGGCTTGCTTGTCGCCGGCCACCGTGTTGTCCTCCCGTTACTCTGGGTTGTCCGCGAGGGATCTCGCCGCCCGGACGCAGTGGGCGAGCGCCTGGCGCGCGTAGGCGGGGGAAGCGCCCGCGAGCCCGCACGCCGGGGTCACCGTGACCGCCTCCGCGAGCAGCCCCGGACGCAGCCCCAGCCTGCGCCACAGCGTCCTGACACCCATGACGCTACCGGCAGGGTCCGACAATGGGCCGTCCGTGCCCGGCACGACACCGGCGAACAGCCGGGTGCCGCCCTCCACCGCCTCACCGATGGCGTCGTCGTCACGTTCGGTGAGGAGCGAGAAGTCGAAGGAGACGGCGGCGGCGCCCGCCCGGCGCAGCAGGGCGAACGGCACGCCGGGCGCGCAGGAGTGGACCACGACGGGCCCGCCGGCGTGCGCACCGACGACCTCCCGCAGGGTGGCCTCGACCACCTGCCGGTCCACGGCCCGGTGGGTGCGGTAGCCGCTGGCGGTCCGCACCTGTCCGAGCAGCACGGCGGTGAGCGAGGGCTCGTCGAGCTGGAGCACCACCCGGGCGCCCGGCACCCGGCGCCGCACCTCGTCGAGGTGCACCCGCAGGCCCTCGCCGAGCGAGGCGGCGAGGTCGCGGCAGGCGCCGGGGTCCGACAGGGCGGCCTCCCCGTTGCGCAGCTCCAGGGCGGCGGCCAGCGTCCACGGCCCGACCGCCTGCACCTTGAGGTCGCCCTCGTACCCCTGGGTGAACTCCTCCAGGGCGTCGAGGTCCTCCCCCAGCCAGGACCGGGCCCGCTTGGTGTCCCGGCCCGGCCGGTCGCCGAGCCGCCAGCCGCTGGGCTCCACGCGCGCGTACAGCTCGACCAGCAGCCCGGCGGTCCGGCCGATCATGTCGGCGCCGGGTCCCCGGGCGGGCAGCTCGGCCAGGAAGGGGAAGTCCTCGACGCTGCCGGTGACGGTCTTGGCGGCTTCCCGGGCGTCCCCGCCGGGCAGGGACCCGATGCCGGTCGCGGGGCCGAAGCGAATGTTCTCGTCCACGGGGTGAAGCCTACGTAGGCTTCGGGCCCCGGGTGCGCCGCGGTCAGCGGCCGGGACGCACCGTCAGGTCGTTGACCTCGGCGTCCGCGGGCAGGTCCAGGGCCATCAGGACGGTCGTCGCCACCGACTCGGGGTCGATCCAGCGGCCCGGGTCGTACTCCTTGCCCTCCTGCTGGTGCACCTTGGCCTGCATGGGGCTGGCCGTGCGGCCGGGGTAGACGGAGGTGACGCGGACGCCGTTGCCGTGCTCCTCCTCGCGCAGGGAGTCGGCCAGTGCCTTCAGGCCGTGCTTGGAGGCGGCGTAGGCGGACCAGCCGGCGTGGGCGTTCAGCCCGGAGCCGGAATTGACGAAGATCACATGGCCGCGCGCGCTGCGCAGCTGGGGCAGGAAGTGCCGGGTCAGCTCGGCGGGCGCGACCAGGTTGACGTTGAGCTGGTGGCGCCAGGCCTTCGGGGTCAGCTCGCCGACCTCACCGAGGTCCACGACACCGGCGATGTGCAGGAGCGAGTCCACCCGGTCCGGCAGTGTCTGGTGCGAGAAGGCCCAGGACAGCTTGTCGGGGTCGGCGAGGTCGCCGACCAGGGTGCGCGCGCCGGGGAACTCGGCGGCCAGCTCCTTCGCCCGTCCCGCGTCGCGCGCGTGCAGGACGAGTTCGTCCCCGCGCGCGTGCAGCCGGCGGGCGACGGCCGCGCCGATGCCGGAACCGGCCCCGGTGATCACATGAGTAGCCATGCCCGCCATGCTCGCATCAGTGGCCCGCGAGCCGCTCCTCCAGGTGGGCCAGCGCGGCGGCCGGCTCCTCGGCGACGTGGATCAGCTCCACCAGCGGCCGGGGCAGGAAGCCCTCCTCCTCCATGCGCCGGAACTGTTCGGCGAGGCCGTCGTAGAAGCCGGCCGTGTTCAGCAGCACCACCGGCTTCTCGGTCCGGCCGTGCTTCTTCAGCTCCAGGATCTCGGTGGCCTCGTCGAGCGTCCCGGTGCCGCCCACCATGATCACCACGGCGTCGGCCTTCTCCAGCAGCAGCTTCTTCCGTTCGGCGAGGTCGGCGGCGACGATCATCTCGTCCGCGCCGGGCCGCGCCTTGTTCGCCAGGAACTCCACGGAGACGCCCACCAGCCTGCCGCCCGCCTCGTGCACACCGTCGGCGACGACCTTCATCAGACCGGTGTCGGAGCCGCCCCAGACAAGGGTGTGACCGGCCTTGCCGATCAGTTCCCCGAACTCGCGCGCGGGTCGCGTGTAGCGGTCGTCGAGGTCGGCGGCGGACAGGAAGACGCAGATGTTCATGTCCTTCACCGTACGTGGGAAGAAGTACGGGCCCGCGCGCGCTGCCCCTGTATGACCCGAGGACACACGATCACCATCGAGAAGAGCGAGCGGCACGTGCGCGTGGTGCACGGCGGCCAGGTGCTCGCGGAGACCGACCGCCCGCTCGTGCTGCGCGAGACAGGCTGTCCGGAGCGGTACTACCTCCCCGCCGAGGACGTCCGCCTGGAACTGCTCACCCCTTCGGACACGCACACCGTCTGCCCCTTCAAGGGCACCGCCTCCTACTGGTCGCTGCCCGGCGCCCCCGACCTCGCGTGGGCCTATCCGGATCCGAAGCCGGAGGTGGCGGAGATCAAGGACCACCTCTGCTTCTACGAGGCCGACGTGTCGTGACCGCTGAATTCGGCGGCGTACGGCAGTCTGCTAGGGCATGGACAAGAAGACGACTTCCCGAGACGGCACCTCCCTCGCGTACCGGGTGACCGGCCAGGGGCCGACGGTGATCCTGGCCAGCGGCGCGATGTCCACCGGCGGCACCCTGGCGCCCCTCGCGCTCCGGCTCGCCGACCGGTGCACGGCCGTCGTCTACGACCGCCGCGGCCGCGGCGAGAGCGGGGACACGGCGCCGTACGCGGTGGAGCGCGAGGTGGAGGACCTGGCGGCACTGGTCGAGGCGGTGGGCGGCGAGGCGGCGCTGTTCGGTGTCTCCTCGGGTGGCGCGCTGGTGCTGGAGGCGGCGGCGAGCGGGCTGCCGGTCCGTCAGGTGGCCGTGTACGAGGCGCCGTTCGCCGACCACATGGAGGGCGGCGCGGAGCGTGAGGCCGTGTACAAGGAGAGCCTGGGCAAGGCGCTCGCGGAGGGCCGGCGCGGGGACGCCGTCGAGCTGTTCCTGCGGCTGACGGGCCTCGGCGAGGAGATGATCCGGGGTGCCCGCCAGTCGCCGATGTGGTCCGGCATGGAGGCCGTGGCGGCGAGCCTGGCGTACGACGACGCGGTGATGGGCGACGGGCTGCTGCCCCGGGAGCGGCTCGCGGCCGTCTCCGTGCCCGTCCTGTCCGTGGTGGGCGGGGCGAGCCCGGAGTGGATGCGCGCCGCGGGCCGGGCGGTCGCCGAGGCGGTGCCCGAAGGCGCGTACCGCGTCCTGGACGGGCAGACCCACATGGTGGAACCGGAGGTGCTGGGGCCCGTGCTGGCGGAGTTCTTCGCGGGCTGAGTGCCCGGGCCCGTCGCCCGGCGTACGACGTCAGACGGCCGCCGCGGCCGCCCGGGTCGTGGAGGCGATCGTCGCCGAGCCGACCACGCGCGTGCCGTCGTAGAGCACGATCGCCTGGCCCGGGGCGACGCCGCGGACCGGCTCGGTGAAGGTCACGCGCAGTTCGCCGTCGACCGGTGCCGCGGTGACCTCGGTCTCGCCGCCGTGCGCGCGGAGCTGGGCGGTGTAGGTGGCGGGGGCGGTCGGCGCGGTGCCGCACCAGCGGGGCTTGACCGCGGTCAGCGCGGTGACGTCCAGGGCGGCGGCGGGGCCGACGGTCACGGTGTTGTCCACCGGGGAGATGTCGAGGACGTAGCGGGGCTTGCCGTCGGCGGCCGGGGTGCCGATCCGCAGGCCCTTGCGCTGGCCGATGGTGAAGCCGTAGGCGCCCTCGTGCGTGCCCAGCTTGGCGCCGGACTCGTCGACGATGTCGCCCTCCGCCTTGCCGAGCCGCTGGGCGAGGAAGCCCTGGGTGTCGCCGTCGGCGATGAAGCAGATGTCGTGCGAGTCGGGCTTCCTCGCCACGGCGAGGCCCCTGCGCTCGGCCTCGGCGCGGATCTCGTCCTTGGTGGTGACCGTGTCGCCGAGCGGGAACATCGCGTGGGCGAGCTGCCGCTCGTCCAGCACGCCGAGCACGTACGACTGGTCCTTGGCCATGTCGGAGGCGCGGTGCAGCTCGCGGGAGCCGTCCTCCTTGAGGATCACCTGGGCGTAGTGACCGGTGCAGACGGCGTCGAAGCCGAGGGCCAGCGCCTTGTCGAGGAGCGCCGCGAACTTGATCTTCTCGTTGCAGCGCAGGCACGGGTTGGGGGTGCGGCCGGCCTCGTACTCGGCGACGAAGTCCTCGACGACGTCCTCGCGGAAGCGGTCGGCGAGGTCCCAGACGTAGAACGGGATGCCGATGACGTCGGCGGCGCGGCGGGCGTCCCGCGAGTCCTCGATGGTGCAGCAGCCGCGCGCGCCGGTGCGGAAGGACTGGGGGTTCGCGGAGAGCGCGAGGTGGACGCCGGTGACGTCGTGACCGGCTTCCGCGGCGCGCGCGGCGGCGACGGCGGAGTCGACGCCGCCGGACATGGCGGCGAGGACACGGAGGGGACGGGTGCGCTGCGGGGTGTCAGTCATAGCCCTTCCAGGGTACGGGGGCGTGGGAACCGGGTCGGCCGGATATCCGTTGACGATCACATGGGGGCGACGAAGGGCGTGGCTGCGCAGGACGGGGACCGCCGGATCGGGCGGCGGGCCCTGCTGGTCGGCGGGGCGGCGGCCGCCGTGGGCAGTGCCGTGCTGGCCCGCGACGAGCTGTCCCGGCTGTGGTGGCGGCTGCCCGGCGTGGAGAAGCCGCGGGTGGCGGGCGCCGTCGACTTCCGGGGCGCGCGCTGGGTGCCGGCCTCGGCGGCGAACTACCGGCGGGCGGACCGGCCGGACGACTACCGGGTCGACCGGGTGGTCGTCCATGTCACGCAGGGCGGTTACGCGTCGGCGGTGAAGGTGTTCCAGGACCCGGCGCACCGCGCGGCGGCGCACTACATCGTGCGCCGGGACGGGCGGATCACCCAGCTGGTCCGTGAGCTGGACGTGGCGTTCCACGCGGGCGACCGGGCGTACAACGAGCGCAGTGTCGGCATCGAGCACGAGGGCTTCGTGGCGGACGCCTCCTCCTTCACGGACGCGCTGTACGCGTCCTCGGCGCGGCTGACGGCGGCGGTGTGCGGGCGCTACGGCATACCGGTCGACCGGGAGCACATCGTCGGGCACGTGGAGGTGCCGGGGACGGACCACACGGACCCGGGGCGGTTCTGGGACTGGGACCGGTACCTGCGGCTGGTCCGCGCCGCGCGTGAGCCCTCGGCGGCCTGAGCGACCCGGACGACGGAAGCGGCCGGGCGACCGGGCGCCCCGTCAGGTCAGGCCGGCGGCGCGGGCCCGCTCGACGGCCGGTCCGATGGCCTTGGCGACGGCCTCGACGTCGGCCTCCGTGGAGGTGTGGCCGAGGGAGAAGCGCAGGGTGCCGCGGGCCAGGTCCGGATCGGTGCCGGTGGCGAGCAGGACGTGGCTGGGCTGGGCGACGCCCGCGGTGCAGGCCGAACCGGTGGAGCACTCGATGCCCTGGGCGTCCAGCAGGAGCAGCAGGGAGTCGCCCTCGCAGCCGGGGAAGGTGAAGTGCGCGTTGGCGGGCAGGCGCCCCCCGGGGGCGGGGTCGCCGCCGAGGATGGCGTCCGGGACGGCCTCGCGCACGGCGTCGACCAGCCGGTCCCGCAGGGCGCCGATCTCGCGGTCGAACCACCCCCGCTGCTCGGCGGCGAGCCGGGCGGCCACGGCGAAGGAGGCGACGGCGGGGACGTCGAGGGTGCCGGAGCGGACGTGGCGTTCCTGGCCGCCGCCGTGCAGCACGGGCACGGGGGTGTACTCGCGGCCGAGGATCAGCGCGCCGATGCCGTAGGGGCCGCCGATCTTGTGCCCCGAGACGGTCATCGCGGCGAGGCCGGAGGCGCCGAAGTCGACGGGGACCTGACCGAAGGCCTGCACCGCGTCGGCATGCAGCGGGATGCCGAACTCCGCGGCGACGGCGGCCAGTTCCCGGACCGGCAGGATCGTGCCGATCTCGTTGTTGGCCCACATCACGGTGGCCAGGGCGACGTCGTCGGGGTCGCGGGCGATGGCCTCGCGCAGCGCCTCGGGGTGGACGCGGCCGTAGGAGTCGACCGGGAGGTACTCGACGGTGGCGCCCTCCTGCTCGCCGAGCCAGTGCACGGCGTCGAGCACGGCGTGGTGCTCGACGGGGCTGGCCAGGACCCGGGTGCGGGCCGGGTCGGCGCCGCGGCGGGACCAGTACAGGCCCTTCACCGCGAGGTTGTCGGCCTCGGTGCCGCCCGAGGTGAGCACGACCTCGCTGGGGCGGGCGCCCAGCGCCTCGGCCAGGGTTTCGCGGGCCTCCTCGACCGTGCGGCGGGCCCGGCGGCCGGAGGCGTGCAGGGAGGACGCGTTGCCGGTGATGCTCAGCTGGGCGGTCAGCGCCTCCGCCGCCTCCGGGAGCATCGGGGTCGTCGCGGCGTGGTCGAGGTAAGCCATGGTGTGGCCGATTCTACGGGCCTGTCCACGGCGTCAGCGGTGCCGGGCGGCTCCGCCCCGTCGTCCTCGGGGCGCCGGCCGGGCGTCACAGGCTCCAGGAGACCGTGTGGGAGAGGTCCATGGAGACCAGCAGGACGACCAGGTCGGCCACGCCCAGGGTCAGGCCGAGGTAGGCACGGCCGCGCCGGGAGGTCCCGCGCCAGAGGGCGACGGCGGCCAGGGCGATGGCGATCGGGCCGAGGAAGAGGTTGAGGACGAGCAGGCCGAGAAGGCCCAGGATGAACGACGCGACGGCCATGCCGTCGGGGTCGCGCGGGCGGCTTTCGGCGCTGCGGCCCGCGGCCGGTGCGGTGAGTTGCATGGTGCTCAGCTCCTGGAAGTCGTGGCGGACGGTCAGTTGGCCGACGGGTGCCGACGGCGGCCGTGACGCTCGCGGATCGCGAAGATGCCGAGCCAGGCGGCGATGACGGCGGCCGCGACGGCGGTGAAGGTCAGGGGTGCGTGGGCGACGGTGCCCAGCACCACACCGAGCAGCATGAGTGCGGCGACGAGGAACAGCATGGGATGAGATCCCCCCTCAGAGATGCCTCGTGTATGGCCTGCGTGAAGCTTGGGTGAACAGTTGTAGTAACAGTTGTTCACTGACTTCGAGTCTACCCTGTCGTTCGGCTTTCCCTTTTCGGAGAACAGTTGTTAACTGGAGACATGAGTCACACCCTCGGCATCCGGCAGGCCCAGAAGCAGAAGACCCGGCAGGCGTTCCTGGACGCGGCGCTCGTGCTGCTGGAGGAGCAGAGCCTGAGCAGCCTCGGTCTGCGCGAGGTCACCCGTGCCGTGGGCGTCGCCCCGACAGCCTTCTACCGGCACTTCCGCTCCACCGCCGACCTCGGTGTGGCCCTGGTCGACGAGGCGCTGGGCAGCCTTCACCCGATGGTGCGGACGACGGTGTCCACCGCGGGCGACAGCGAGGAGCGCATCACGCGCGCCGTGGAACTGATCGCCCGTCACGTGGACGGGTACCCCGCACACGTCCGTTTCATCGCCCGTGAGCGGCATGGCGGAGTCCAGCCGGTCCGTGAGGCCATTCGCGCCCAACTGGCGCGCTTCGCCGAAGAGGTGAAGACGGAGCTGGCCAAGGACCCGCAGGCGGAGGGGTGGAACGACGACGACCTGCTGATGCTCGCGCACCTCTACGTCGACCAGATGCTCATCACCGCCTCGCTCTTCCTGGAGACGCTGGACTCGCCCGAGGACGAGCGCGAGCGCGTCGCCCAGCTCGCCACGCGGCAGTTGCGGCTCATCACCATCGGCCGCCGGCACTGGCGGGACTGACCCCCTCGGGGCGCGCTTTCGCGCCACTTCCGCCGTCGCGGTCGGCCCTGCCGGTCCTCCCGGTCCGCCCTGCGGGCGTCGGGAGCCGCCGGGCGGCCGTCGGGCGGCCCAACGGGCCGGCCGTCGGGGGCGTCCTGAGACGGGCACGGAACCAGCGGCGCTCGGGGCTTTCCTGCGGGTGGCCTGCCCCGGCCTGCCGATCGGGCAAAGCGCCCCCCAAGTACCCACGTTCACCTGCGGGTTCACCCGTCGCCGCGTCCAGCCTCCTGGTACAGGGCCGTGACGGAGCCGACCGCGCGCAGCAGTTCGGCGCGGGCCTCGGGCGGGTCGAGGATCTCCACCTGGTCGGAGAAGCCCAGGAGTTGACGCACGGCGCGCAGCGCCGGGTAGGACAGCCGGACCGTGACCCAGTCCCCCTCCCCGTCGTCCTCGGGGAGTTCGGTCAGCAGGGCCCCCGCCATCCGCCGGAACATGTCGAGACGCTCGCGGCGCACCCGCACCGTGACGTCGATCGCGCCCTCGGGCCGCTCCTCCACCTGGCGGCGCAGCACCTCCCAGACGTCGGCGAGTTCGACGCCGGTCCGGCGCCGGACCGGCTCGTCGAGCAGCCGCGCCGAGCGCACCCGGTCGGCGCGGAACAGGCGCGGGGCCGCCCGCCGGTCGGCGACCAGGTACCAGACCCCGGCCTTGGCGACCAGACCGTACGGGTCCACGGTGTACGTCCGGGGCTCGCGCTGCCCGCTGTGCCGGTAGCTCACCCGCAGCCGTCGGTCGGCGAAGACCGCGTCCTGGAGCACCTGGAGGTCGACGGACCGCCCGGGGCCACTGCGCCAGCGGGTGGCGTCGACCAGGATGCGGCGGCTGGTGACCTCGGCGGCGGGCCGGTGCGGCGCGGGCAGGGCCGCCATCACCTTGCGCAGGGCCGAGCCGAGCGCCGCGTCGAGACCGAGCGCGGCATGGGCGCCCTGGGCGGCCAGGATGAACAGGGCGCGGGACTCGTCGGCGGTCAGACCGGTGACGTCCGTGCGGAAGCCGGCGAGGAGTTCGATGCCGCCGTGCCGGCCGCGCTCGGCGTACACGGGCACGCCGGAGGCGGACAGCGCCTCGATGTCCCGGTAGATGGTGCGCACCGACACCTCGAGCCGGTCGGCGAGTTGGTGCGCGGGGACCCGGCCCCGGGTCTGCAGCAGGAGCAGGATCGACAGCAGCCGGTCGGACTTCACGGCCCCAGGATCGCGTCGTTCACGACCTCGCGCAAATGTTGACGGAATCTGTCAGGTTTTCGGCGCATGCTCCTCTCCGTACCCACCAGAGGAGAGGCACACGATGACCACCACCGGTTTCACCGACCCGCGTCCCGTCTACACCCGCGCCACCGAGCAGGCCGCCGCGCTCATCAGGACGGTGCGCCCCGAGCAGCTCGACGGCCCGACGCCCTGTACCGAGTTCGACGTGCGGGCGCTGCTGAGCCACGTCGTCGGCGGCACCCGGCGGATCGCCGTGGTCGGCGAGGGCGGTGACGGGCTCGCGGTGGAGCCGGTCGCCGAGGGCGTCGAGGACGACGGCTGGGCGGCCGCCTACGACGAGGTGCGCGTCCGGGTCCTGAAGGCATGGGAGGCCGACGAGCGGATGACGGCCCCGGTGCGGGTGCCCTGGGGCGAGGTGCCGGGCCACGCGGCGCTGTCCGGGTACGTGATGGAGATCGTGACGCACACCTGGGACCTCGCCGAGGCCGTCGGGTACCCGTTCGAACTCGACCCGGAGCTGGCCGAGTTCGCGCTGGCCACGGCCCAGCGGGTACTGCCCGACTCCCGCCCCCGCGACGCGGAGACCCCGTTCGACACCCGCCGTGAGGCCCCCGCGGGGGCCGGGGTCCACGAGCGGCTCGCGGCCTGGATGGGGCGCGCTCCGCTCAGCCGAGCCTGACCCGGGCGAGCTGGCGGGACTGCGCGACCAGCCGGTCCTCGCTGTCCCAGACCTCGGCGTCCTCCTCCAGGAACCCGCCGGCCAGGTTGCGGGTGGTGATGGACACCCGCAGCGGGCCGGGGGCCGGGCGGTGGCGGACGTGGACGGTGAGTTCCACGGTGGGGACCCAGCCCTTGAGGCCGATCTCGAAGGCGGTGGGCGGCAGCGCGTCCACCGCCAGGAGCAGGGAAAGGGGGTCGGCGTCGCGGCCGTCGGCGAGGCCGAACCAGGCGCGCATCTCTCCCCTGCCCGAGGGCGCGCCGAGGGCCCAGCCGAGGGTTGCGGGGTCCAGCTTGAGCATCAGCCGGTCGGTGATGGCGGAACTGCCCGGCACCGGGGCGGGCGAGTCGTCCGGGCCGAAGCACTGCTCCAGCGGCGGGATGGCGGGCGGTGCCGCCGTCGTGCGGACGTCGTCGGGGAGGGCGGAGAGGTCGCCGTAGGAGGCGAGGACGCGGATGCGCTCGACCTCGTTGCCCTCGTCGTCGTACTGCAGGAGCGAGGCCTGGCCGGTGGAGAGGGTGCGGCCGGTGCGGACCGTCTCGGTGCGGACGACCGCGGGACCCGGCTGGGACGCGGTCAGGTAGTGCGCCGAGACGGTGAAGGGGTCCGGGTGCGGGAGGGTGTCCGCGAGGGCCCGGCCGAGAACGGCCAGCAGGTAGCCGCCGTTGACGGCGCTGATGATGGTCCAGCCGGCGGAGAGGTCGATGTCGTAGACCCCGGGCTCGCGCCGGGTGACCGCGGTGTCGCGGTCGAACTCGCTGTCGCCGATCACGGCTCGCCCGGTGGGCGCGGTGGCTGCTTCTGGCATGGATGAACGGTACAACAGGTAATTACTAAGCGGTAGCTTTTCCGTTCGGCGTCCGAACGGCGCGATCCGGCCACCCGGAACCGCCCGATCCGGCCTCCGGGTGAGATCCCGGCAATTTCTCGGTAAGTGTCCGGACACGTCCACAACCCACGCCTCGCTGTTCCCCTCTATGGGGACATGAGCCTCACCGGGACTCCGTTCCTCTACACGACGATCGTATTGTCGGTCGTCGCCCTGATACTGCCGCTCACGCTCTGGTCGCGGCTGCGCGGGCCCAGGCCGCTGCGCACCGCAGCCCGGGTCCTCATGCTGCTGTTCACCCAGGGCACGGCCGTCGCGCTGGTCTTCGTGCTGGTCAACAACCAGAACAACCTGTACGACAACTGGGCCGACCTCCTCGGCACCGGCAACCACGTCCAGCAGGCCGCCGACCTCGGCCGGGACGGCACCGGCGGTCTGGCGCTGAAGCGGTTGCCCAAGGTCAGGCAGGTCTTCAGGCCGGCCGACGGACCCGGCATGCGCACGGCCGGCGGCGTCCGCGTCACCCAGCTCAAGGGCCGGGTCTCCGGGGTGAACGCCGAGGTCTACGTCTGGCTGCCGCCCCAGTACGACGAGCCGGCCTACCGCGGCAAGAAGTTCCCGGTGGTGGAACTGCTGCCCGGCTACCCCGGCTCGGCGAAGGCATGGTTCGGGTCGCTGAAGGCGCACGAGCAGCTGCTGCCGATGATGCGGGACGGCCGGGTCGCGCCGTTCATCCTGGTGGCGCCGCGCACCAACCTGCTGGCCGGCGTGGACACCGGCTGCGCCAACATCCCCGGTCAGGTCAACGCCGACAGCTGGCTCAGCGTCGACGTGCCCAAGATGGTGACGGACAACTTCCGCGCACAGCCGGCCCCCCAGGGCTGGGCGGTGGCCGGGTACTCGGCCGGCGCGCACTGCGCGGTCAAGCTGGCCGTGGCACACCCGGACCGGTACCGGGCCGCGGTGAGCATGTCGGGGTACAACGACCCGATCGGCGAGCGCAACTCGCTGGCCTCGCAGAACCCCGCGCTGCGCGCCGAGAACAACCCCTACCTGCTGCTGCGCAAGGCGGCCGTGCCGCCCCGCATCGCGCTGTACGTGTCCGGCGAGTCGGGTGACGGCTACCAGGCGGGCATGGCGCTGGAGTCCGTCGCCAAGGCGCCGACGACCGTGCACGTGGTCTTCCTGCCGCGCAGCGCCGGCGGGCACACGATGGCGCTGTGGCGGCCGCAGGTGCCTGCGGTGTTCCGCTGGCTGACCCTCCAGATGGGTCAGAACCGCGTGGGCGGCGAGGACCGGTCCCTCACCTCGGCGACCGCCGGGGCTACTCCTCGGTCACCGTCGACCGCCGGTTCCAGGCGCGCGGCGCTCGCCAGTGGAACCTCATCGCCAGCAGGCGCAGGGCGGAAGCGGTGACGGCCGCGAGCCCGCTGGTGAGCGGGGTCAGGGCGTCGTAGCGGATGCACAGC
This sequence comes from Streptomyces sp. IBSBF 3136, assembly GCF_036815105.1. Lineage (NCBI taxonomy): Bacteria > Bacillati > Actinomycetota > Actinomycetes > Kitasatosporales > Streptomycetaceae > Streptomyces > Streptomyces sp. IBSBF 3136. The sequence goes on along the minus strand of NZ_JAJSZC010000017.1, from coordinate 14,878 downwards.
GCCACCATGGTGGCGCCGACGATCGCCGGGACCGCGTACAGGTCGCGGTCCCAGCGCAGCAGCGAGGGCACCTCGTTGGCGAGCACGTCCCGGAGCACACCGCCGCCGACCGCGGTGGCCAGGCCCAGGGTCGCGGACGCGGTCAGGTTGAGGCCGTAGCTGTACGCCTTGGTCGTACCGCTGACGCAGAACAACCCGAGGCCGGCCGCGTCGAAGACCAGGACGCCGGTCTGGATCCGCTCCACGTGCGGGTGCAGGAAGAAGACCACGAGGGTGGCGATCAGGGGGGTGAGGAAGTACCCCAGGTCCGTGAAGGCGGCCGGGGGCACGGCCCCGATGACCACGTCCCGGAACAGCCCCCCGCCCAGCGCCGTGACCTCGGCGAGCACCGCTATGCCGAACACGTCGAAGTTCTTGCGGACGGCCAGCAGCGCACCGGAGATCGCGAACACGAAGATGCCGATGACGTCGAGCGTGTGCTGGACGGAGGGACTGAAGAGTTGCTGGAGCTGCACCCTGCCATTCTCACCCAACAGGGCGCGTGAACCTTACAAAGCCAGGCTCACAGGGTGGGTTTCCCTGTTGTGAAGAGCCAGGTGCGGAAGAGGTCGTCCAGTTTGCGGCCGCTGACCCGTTCGGCGAGGCGGACGAAGTCGGCCGTGTCCGCGTTGCCGTACCGGTGCAGCCGGGTCCATGCGGGCAGCAGCCGGAAGAACGTCTTGTCGCCGATCTTCTCCCGGAGCGCCTGGAGCGTCATCGCGCCGCGCTGGTAGACGGCGGAGGCGAACATCGTGTCGCGCTGCGGGTCGGCCACCTGGATCTGCCAGAAGGAGGAGTCGGCGGGGCGGGCGTCGTAGGCGGCGCGGAAGGTGTCGTGGGCCGAGCGGGTGCCCTGGTGCTCCGCCCACAGCCACTGGGCGTAGGTGGCGAAGCCCTCGTTGAGCCAGACGTCCTTCCACTGCTCCACGCTCACCGAGTCGCCGAACCACTGGTGGGCCAGTTCGTGGACGATGGTCGTCTCGTTGCGCACGGCCGAGTAGGCGGGCTTGCTCTGCACCTCGAGCGAGAAGCCGGCCTCGGGCATGTCGTCGACGATGGCCCCGGTCTCCTCGAAGGGGTAGGGGCCGAACACCCGCGACCAGTAGTCGGTGGCGGCGGCGGTGACGGCGTACACGTCGACGCTGTTGCTGTCCTTGAGCACGGGGTCGACGGCGACGTAGATCGGGGTGCCGCCCGGGGTGCGGCCGGTGCGTACGTCGAACTTCCCGATGGTGGCGGTCGCCAGGTAGGTGGCCATGGGCCGGCTCTCCCGCCAGTGCGTGTACGTCGAGCCGCCCCGGTCGTACGTCGACACCAGCCGGCCGTTGGAGACGCCGGTCAGGCCCCGGGGCGCCTTGATCCGGATGTCGTAGGTGGCCTTGTCGGAGGGGTGGTCGCTGGAGGGGAACCAGGTGGAGGCGGCGTTGGGCTCGCAGGCGACGAAGACGCCGTCGGCGGTCTTCATCCAGCCGTACTTGGAGCCGAAGACGATGGGGCCGCTGAGCGGCTCGGGGACACCGCCGTAGGTGACGGTGACGGTGAAGTCGCGGCCCTCGGCCAGGGTGCCGCGCGGGGTCACCGTGACCTCGTCGCCGTCGCGGGTGAACTTGGCGTGTCTGCCGTTGACCTCGATCGCCGTGATCCGGAGCTGCTGGAGGTCGAGGTCGAAGGAGGAGAGGTTCTGGGTGGCGCGCGCGGTGAGGGTCGCCCGGCCGTCGAGGCGGCCGGTGTCCGGGGCGTAGGCGATGTCCAGGGTGTAGTGGCGGGCGTCGAAGCCGCCGTTGCCGAGCCGGGGGAAATAGGGGTCACCTGTGCCGGGGGCGCCCGCGGTGGGGGCGGGTGCGGCGGCGATGACCAAGGAAGCGGCCGCCGCGGTGGCGACGGCCGCTGAACGTGCCGAACGGGAGAGTGCCATGAGTCGTCCCTTTCGAGCGTGTGCCGATCAGTGGTCGGACACGGACGACTCTGCACTCCCCCGTTCAGGCATGTGCATGACTTTGCCCAGTTGTCATGTGCTACTTGTCGGTTGACTCCTGGGAGTCGGCGGCCGGTTCGGACTTGCCGGTCGAGACCTTCGCACCGGGGCCGGTCTTCGGACCGGTCTCGGCCGCGGCCTCGGCGGCCGCCGACTCCTCGGCCACCGCCTCGTCCTCGGCACCGGTGTCCTCGGCGGCGGCCTCGTCCTCGCCGGCGGCCTCCTCCGAGGCAGCCGGCTCCTCCTCGGCAGTCTCCTCGGAGGCAGCCGGCTCGGCGGCCGGCTTCTCGACGGCGGTCTCCTCGGCGGCGGCCGACTCCACGTCGGCCGACTCCGCGGCGGCAGCCGTCTCGTCGGTGGCAGCCGGCGTCTCGGTGGTCGCCGGCGCCTCGGTGGTCGCCGGCGTCTCGGCAGCGGCCGCCTTCTCCGCCACCGGTTCCGGCTTCGCCGAGTCGTCGGAGACGACCGCGTCCGGGACCAGCTCCGACGCCTTCTTCGCCACCGACAGCAGGACGGTGTCCTGCGGCGCCTGGTCGGCGAAGTTCTCCGGGTGGTGGCAGGCGACCTGCTGACCGGTCCTCAGCTCCACGAGCTGCGGCTCGGTCGTCTTGCAGATCTCCGTCGCCTTCCAGCACCGGGTGTGGAAGCGGCAGCCGGACGGCGGGGCGATCGGCGAGGGCACGTCGCCGCGGAGCAGGATGCGCTCGCTCTTCTGGCCACGGCGCTTCGGGTCCGGCACCGGCACCGCCGACATCAGCGCCTTGGTGTACGGGTGCATCGGCGCCTCGTACAGCGAGGTGCGGTCGGCGATCTCGACGATCTTGCCGAGGTACATCACCGCGATACGGTCCGAGACGTGCCGCACCACGGAGAGGTCGTGGGCGATGATCACGTAGGTCAGGCCGAGTTCCTGCTGGAGGTCGTCCATGAGGTTCACGACCTGCGCCTGGATCGACACGTCGAGCGCGGACACCGGCTCGTCGGCCACCACCAGCTTCGGCTTCAGGGCGAGCGCGCGGGCGATGCCGATGCGCTGGCGCTGACCGCCGGAGAACTCGTGCGGGTAGCGGTTGTAGTGCTCGGGGCTCAGACCGACCAGTTCGAGGAGCCGCTGGACCTCCTTCTTCACCCCGCCCTCGGGCTCGACGCCCTGGAGCCGGAAGGGCGCCGAGACGATCGAGCCGATGGTGTGCCGGGGGTTCAGGGAGCCGTACGGGTCCTGGAAGATCATCTGGATGTCGCGGCGCAGCGGACGCATCTGCCCGGTCTTCAGCCGGGTGATGTCCTGGCCGTCGAAGGTGATCCGGCCGCCGGTCGGGTCCTGGAGCCGGGTGATGACCCGGCCCATGGTCGACTTGCCGCAGCCCGATTCGCCGACCACGCCCAGGGTCTCGCCGCGACGGACCTCGAAGTCGATGCCGTCGACGGCCTTCACCGCGCCGACCTGGCGCTGGAGAATGCCCTTCTTGATCGGGAAGTGCTTGGTCAGACCCTCGACCCGGAGCAGCACGTCGCGGTCCTCGGGAGCGGACGCCTGCTGCGGGATCACGGCCTGGGCCTCGTCCGTCTTCTTGGTCTCACTCACAGCTTCGGCGCAATCTCTTCGGTCCAGATCCGCTCACGGTCCTCGGCCGGGAGGTGGCAGGCGGACCAGTGCCCGGTGCCCACCGGTTCCAGCTCGGGGCGCACCGTGCGGGTGACGTTCCCCTTGGGGATGTCCGCGTACGGGCAGCGCGGGTGGAACGCGCAGCCCGAGGGGATGTTGATGAGGCTCGGCGGCTGGCCCTTGACCGGGATGAGCCGTTCGGAGGTCTCGCGGTCGATGCGCGGCATCGAGCCGAGCAGACCCCAGGTGTAAGGGTGCTGCGGCTTCTCGAAGACCTCGTTCGCCGGACCGCGCTCCACGCACCGACCGCCGTACATCACGAGGACGTCGTCGGCGATCTCGGCGACCACGCCGAGGTCATGGGTGATCATGATGACCGCGGAGCCGAACTCCTTCTGCAGGTCCCGGATCAGGTCGAGGATCTGCGCCTGGACGGTGACGTCGAGGGCGGTGGTCGGCTCGTCCGCGATGAGCAGCTCGGGGTTGTTCACCAGCGCCATGGCGATCATGGCGCGCTGGCGCATACCGCCGGAGAACTCGTGCGGGTAGCCGTCGACGCGCTTGGCCGGCTCGGGGATGCCGACCCGGTCGAGCATCTCGATGGCCCGCTTGCGGGCGACCTTCTTGCTGACCTTGTGGTGGACCCGGTACGCCTCGACGATCTGGTCGCCGACCTTGTAGTACGGGTGCATCGCGGACAGCGGGTCCTGGAAGATCATCGCCATCTCGCGGCCGCGGAGCTTGCGCACCTCGTCCGGGGCGGCGGAGACCAGTTCCTTGCCGTCCAGCCAGATCTCGCCGGTCATCCGCACGTTCTTGCCGCGGGTGCCGAGCCGGTGCAGGCCCATGATGGCCTGCGAGGTGACCGACTTGCCGGAGCCGGACTCGCCGACGACGGCGAGGGTCCGGCCCTTCTCCAGCGAGAAGCTGAGCCCGTCGACGGACTTGACCAGGCCGTCGTCGGTGGGGAAGTGCACCTTGAGGTCGCGGACCTCGAGGAAGGCCTCGGGTGCCGTGCCGGGGGAGGTGGGCTCCCCCACTGCGGCACCGGTCTTGGAGAGTTCGGTCACGAGAGCCTCACCCGCGGGTCGGCGGCGGCGTAGAGCACGTCCACCAGGAGATTTGCGAAGACGACGAAGAACGCGGCGAGCAGGGTCACGCCGAGGATCTTGGGCAGGTCGTTGTCGGTGATGCCCTGCACCGCGTACTGGCCGATGCCGGGCAGTGAGAACACCGACTCGGTGATCACGGCACCGCCGAGCAGCAGGCCGAGGTCCATGCCGAAGACCGTGATGATCGGGGTGAGCGCGGCGCGCAGGCCGTGCCGGGTGACGACGGTGCGCTCCCGCAGGCCCTTGGCGCGGGCCGTGCGGATGAAGTCCTCGTTCATCGTCTCCAGCATGCCCGAGCGGGTGAGCCGCGCGTAGATGGCGGAGTAGAGCAGGGCGAGCGAACACCACGCCGGGAAGAGGGTGTTGGCCCACTGCGAGGGGTTCTCGGTGAACGGGACGTACGTCTTGCCGAAGATCGGCCACTGATAGGTGAAGAGCAGGATCGCCAGGTTGCCCGTGAAGAACATGGGCAGCGACACGCCGGTGAGCGCGATGCCCATGAAGGTCCGGTCGAGGACCGAGCGCGGCTTCAGCGCCGAGATGACACCCGCCGCCACACCCGAGAGCAGCCACATCACGGCGGCACCGACGGCCAGCGAGAGGGTGATCGGAAGACGGGAGGTGAGCTCCGGCCACACTGCCTGGTGGTTCTTGAAGGAGTAACCGAAGCAGGGTGCGTCGCAGTGCACCGTGGTGGGGCCGAGGTCGTAGGTGGCGCCGGCCACGATCCCCTTGATGAAGTGCCAGTACTGGACGTAGACAGGCTGGTCCAGACCGAGGTTGTGCTTGACAGCGGCGATGTCCGCCTTCGACGGGCTCTTGCCGATGTACTGCTGCGCCAGCTGATCCGCTGTCTGGCCGGCAAGCCGTGGCAGCAGGAAGAAGATGGCGAAGGTGACCGCGGAGACGACCAGCAGCAGGATCACTGCCGCGAACGTCCGGCGGAGGATGTACGAGATCACGGGGACCGGCGCTGGTGCCCGCGGGCCGCGAAGCCCGCGGGCACCAATGCCTTCACCTGCCTTCCGGGGCTGCTACTTCGACGCGACGCCGATGTTGAGGTAGTCGTACTGACCGCTGAAGGCCGCCGTGGAAACCAGGTTGGTGTAGTTCTGCGGGCGGGCCAGCAGGACCTTGAAGTAGGTCAGCGGGACGAGGACGGCGTCGTCCATGGTCTTCTTGTCGATCTGGGTGTAGAGGCCGTTGCGCGCGCTGTCGTCCTGCGTGCCGATGGCCTTGCCCAGAAGGCTGTTGACGTCCTTGTTGTCGTACTGCGACAGGTTGGTGTTGCCGGACTGGCTGATCGCCTTGCCGTTCAGGATCTGCTGCAGGAAGCCGTAGCCGGAGGGCCAGTCGGCACCCCACTGCATCATGATCAGGCCGACGTTCTGCTTCTCGGTGAACTTCGGCACACCCGCGTAGTCGGTGAAGTACTTACCGGACGGGAACTGCTTCAGGCTGGCGTTGATGCCGACCTTCTTCAGCGAGTTGATGATCGCCGTGGCGGCGTCGATCTCCTGCGGACGGTCCGAACGGGCCGAGATGTTGGTGCTGATCGACGACTTGCCGCAGGCCTTGAGCTGCTCCTTGGCCTTGGCGGCGTCACCCTTGTTGCCGGAGGTGGCGTAGACGTCGGACTTGGCGTAGCCCGGGATGTCCGGAGGCAGGACCGTGGAGGCGATGTCGCCGCGGATCGGGCCGCCCTCGGCGGTCTGCACCGAGACCTTGTCGATCGCGTACTGCACGGCCTTGCGGCACTCGACCTTGTCGAACGGCTTCACCTTGGTGTTGATCGCCATGTAGACGAGACGGCCACCGAAGGTGTTGTCCGTGTTGGCCTTCTTCGAGGTGTCGGTGAGGACCTTGGCCTGCGTGGAGGCCTGGACACCGGCACCGGCCAGGTCGATCGCGTCGCCGGCCAGGACGTCCTGGTCGATGGTCTCCGGGTTGACCTTCAGCTTGACGACGATCTTGTTCGGCAGCTGCTTGCGCAGCGGGTCGGTCTTCGGGTCCCAGTTCTCGTTGCGCACGAGCACGGCCTGCTTGCCGTCCTCGTAGCTCTGGAACTTGTAGGAGCCCGACGACACGATGTGCTTGACGTAGTCGACGCCCTTGTCCTTGGACTGGGGCACCGGAGCCGTCTGCGGGGCGGCGACCAGGTAGTCGAACTCCTGGAACGCCTGGTTCAGGTGGAAGACGATCGTGGTGTCGTCCGGCGTCTCGATGGACGACAGGCCCTTGGCGCTCTTGTCCTTGTAGGGGCCCTTGTACTTGTCGCCCTTGGCCATGAACTGCTGGAAGTAGTTCGGGCCGAGGGAGAGCACGTCACGCGCGAAGTTGGAGCGCTCGACGGCGTACTTGACGTCCTTCGAGGTGATCGCGGTGCCGTCTTCGTACTTCAGGCCCGAACGCAGCTTGTACGTCCAGGTCTTGCCGCCCTCGCTCGGGACGCCCTTGCTCGCGGCGAGGTCCGGGACGAGGGTGTTGCCCTTCTCGCCGGCGCCGGGCTGGAACGTCATCAGCGGGCGGGCGTAGAGCCGGCTGAGGTTGTACATGTACGCGTAGTACGTGTTGCCGGGGTCGAAGGAGTCCGGCACGTCGGACAGCTCGTAGGTGAGCGTGCCGCCCTTCTTGTCGGAGGCGTTGACGACGCCCTTGGTCGCGGCGTTCGCGCCGGCCGACGAGGTGCCGTTGTCTCCCTTGTTGTCATCGGCCTTGCTGCAGCCTGCAACGAGCAGACTGGCGGAGCCGATGGCCGCGATCGCGGCCAGCGCAGACCTTCGCATGATGGGCGCTTTCCCCTCCATAGTCGGAAACTTTTTGGACTCTCGGCGGCAGGCGTCAGCGGCTGCGCGGGTCGAGAGCATCGCGGAGACCGTCACCGAGCAGGTTGAACGCGAGGACGGTCACGAAGATGGCGAGACCGGGCACGATCATGTACTCGGGGTCGACCTGGTAGTAGGTCACCGCTTCGCGGAGCATGCCGCCCCAGGACGCCTGCGGGGGCTGGATGCCGACGCCGAGGAAGCTCAGGGACGCCTCGAAGAGGATGTTGGTCGGGATGAGCAGCGTCGAGTAGACGATGATCGGGCCGACCAGGTTGGGCATCAGCTCCCGGAACAGGATGTACGGGCCCTTGGCACCCATGCCGCGGGAGGCGTCGACGAACTCGCGCTCACGCAGGGCGAGGGTCTGGCCGCGCACGATCCGGCCCAGGTAGGGCCAGTTGAAGAAGCCGATGACGAAGATGAGCACGCTCAGGTGGAGCGGCAGCCCGTTCAGGCCGAACGCGCCGCCCTGCAGGGTGGCGGAGATCGCGATGGCGAAGAGCAGGAGGGGGAAGGCGAGGAAGGTGTCCATCAGGCGGCTGATGACGTTGTCGACCCGGCCGCCGTAGTAGCCGGCGACGACACCCATGATCGCGCCGATCACGTTGGACAGGATCGTGGCGCCGAAGGCGACCACCAGCGACACCCAGGAGCCCTCCAGGACGCGGGTGGCGATGTCCCGGCCGAACTTCGGGTCCACGCCGAGCGGGTGGTCCGCGCTCATGCCACCCCAGCCGCCCTTGGGCAGCGAGGTGTCGGGCGTGATCAGGTCCTGATGGAAGGCGTTCGGGTCGAGACCGAACATGGCCTGGATCGGACGGGAGAGGACCGCCAGAAGAATGAGCAGGATCACGATCACACCACCGGCGACCGCGACCTTGTCCTTCTTGAACCGGGTCCACGCGATCTGTCCAAGGGAACGACCCTCGATCTGCCCCTTACCGGCGCCTTCGAGCACAGCTTCCGGCTGTGCCTCGGCCGCCGCTCCGGTGGTCTCGATCGGTGCGGTCACTGTGAACCCGACCCCTCTCGCCGGTGGTGACCGGCCTGCGCCTGCCGCGGTTTGCGGCTTTGTCGACTTGCTCGACCACGAGGTCTCCACCTGTGGCCTGAGTCGCGAGTCTTCAGCGTCGCCGCGATCACCCGCCAGAGCTGACGGGGAAAGTATGCGCAAACGTGATGCAGTCCAGGGGATTCCGTTATCCGATCAGCGGGTAACGGCCAGCGAACGCGGGGCACTTGGGGCACCGGGTGACTATCTCCGTGAAACGGGACGAACCGGCGCTGATCTACGCGCGAAGAAGTCCGCGGTTCACCGGAGACACCGCCCTACGTCCAAGGAACGGACTGCGCGGACCCGTCGGTCAGTAGCCCCCGTGGACCGGCGGATAGCCGTACCCGGCGGCCGGCCCCTGGGGCTGGGCCTGGAGCTGCGGCTGGGGCGCGGCCGCGTGCGCGTCGCGGTCGTAGAAGGGCCGGGCGTTGGCCCGCATCCACAGCACCACCGGGTCGTAGTCGTCGGTCATGGCGACCGTGGACACCGGCAGCCCCTCGGGCACCGCTCCGACGGACTGCTGCATCATCGCCCGCACCGAGTCGACCGTGGCCGGCGAGGTGTCGTACACGTCCAGGCCGATGGCGAGGTACGGGGCGCCGAGCGCGGGCTGCACCCAGGCGCGGCGCAACGCGCGCAGGGCGGGCGTGCGGTGGGCGTTCTGTGCGAGCAGCGCGTAGAACTGGGAGACCTCGATGCCCGGTTCCGACAGGCTGAGGGGCCCGGCGGGCTGGCGGTCAAGGCCGGTGGCGATCCGGCGCAGGTCCGGCCAGGGGACGCCGACACCGCCGCCCGGGGCGTGCGGGTTGAGCCAGAGGCCGTAGTGGTCCGGGTAGAGCGTGCGGGCGACGTCAAGTCCGTCGACCACCTCGTAGGAGCGGTTCCAGCCGCTCGCCGAGAGTTCCTGCGCGGAGGTCACGCAGGGGGCGTAGCTGAACCCGTCGACCTCCATGTTCCCGTACTGGGCGTCGGGGGACCCGCCCTGGCCGTGCCACAGGAGCATCCAGATCTGGCCGGAGGAGGGGGTGGCGAGGGCGCGCAGCAGTGCCTCGTAGGCGTCGTACCGCCCGGGGGTGACCTGGCGCAGCATGTGCTCGACGCTGCCGCTTGGGCTCGCGCTCACCTGTCCGTACCGCCCCTTCGGTTCTTGCCCTGTGTGTGGAGACAGCTTATGCGCCCAAGGGCTCGGGGCCCCGTGTTCGTGCGCGGGTGCGGGTCGCTCCCGGCCGGTCGCGCAGTTCCCCGCGCCCCCCGGTCGTCACGCCGGCTTTCAGTGGCCGTACTGGTAGAAGGGCCGGACGTCGGTCTTCAGCCAGTCGCCGACCGGGTCCTGGGCGACGTCCAGGAGGATCAGGTTGACCGGCCACTTGACCGGGACTTTGCCGAGGGCCCGGCCGAGGGCCTCCAGCGGCAGGGCGCGCAGGTCGCCCTCCCACTGGGAGAGTTCCACCCCGACGAACATGACCGGGTCGGCCGTCTCGACGGCCGCGAGGCAGCGGCGGGCGGTGACGACCACGCCGGTCGCGGCGAACTCGGCGGCGGCCGCGGCGAGGAAGTCGACCGGGTCGTCCTGCCAGTCGGGCTCGAAGAGGCGGACCCGGCCGCCGGTGCCGGGACCGTCCAGCGGGGTACGGCCCGCGCGGCACAGCTCGGCCACCGCCTCCGGCGGCAGCGGCACGCCCACCACGCCGCCGGGGTTCACCGCGATCCCGGCCTGCGGGGGCAGGCCGCGGGCGAACTCCACCGCGGGGGCGATGGTGTACGACATGTGGGAGCCGGCCGCCTGGTGGAGCTGCTCCTCGGAGCTGAAGACCGGGACGAACACCTGGCCGTCGATCTCCATCGTGGGCAGGTCGAGCGGACCGCTGTGCGGACCGCCGCCGTTGGGCAGCGGGATCCAGACGAAGCTGCGGCCCAGCACCTCGATGATCCGCCCGCCGGCCGTGGGTATGCCGAGGGAGGCCGAGAGCACCTCCTCCAGCTCGTTGCCGGGCCAACCGCCGTGCGGGTGGGGGTGCGCCTGTGCCGGGAAGTCCGCGGGAATGTCCGCCGGGAAGTCCATCTGCCTACCGCCTGCTGGGAACCGTGCCTGTGGAGCAGAAGGCTAGCGGGTGCCTGTGACAGGCCCCGGCCCGATCAGCCGGTGAAGTCGATGCGCTGCAGGGCGTCCACCGCGGCCCGGTCGAGCAGCACCGCCGAGCCGCAGCCCGCGGGCGGTTCGCCGCGTTCCACCGCGCGCAGCAGCCGTGCGGTCGTGCGCCGGTGCCGGCGGAAGGCGTACCGGGACACCGCGCGGCCGCGCTCGCGCTGCCCGTCCTCGGCCGTCCGGGCCGTCACGTCGAGCAGGACCAGGTGCAGGGTGCCGCCCCGGCGGCGGGCCTCCCGGGCGAGCCAGGCACGCACCCAGGACTGGGTGCCGCAGTCGTGCACCACGAGGCCCGTGCCGGTGCGCAGGGCGCGCCTCAGCCCCGTGTAGTGCGCGAGGCGGACCAAGGGGCGGTAAAGCGCGTAGGGCAGGAAGCGGGGCATCCGGGTGTCCCAGCGGTCCCGGGTGTCCTGGGAGTCGACGCGCGGCCCGGGGACCGCGCGGCGCATCAGGGTGGACTTGCCGCTGCCCGGCAGGCCGGTGACCACCACCACGTCACGCGGCCCGAAGAGCAGGGCGCGCGGGCCGTGGCCGGCGCGCTCGCGCAGGTCGCGCACGGCGGCGGCGGGGCGCCCCGCGCGGTGTTCGAGGGCCGGGGCGGAGGGCTGTCCCGGCACCGCGACGCCCGCGGTGGTGACGTAGGCCGTGGTCCTGTTCACCGTCATCGTCCTCCCCTGGGGCTCGACAGATCCCCTGCCCCGCGACGTTAAAGAGAAGGTAATGGTTCGGGCCCTGCGGTTCGGTACGCGTACTGCCACAGGTCGGTCACAGATGCGGGCCCTGACGGGCGGGGGCGTGGCGTGCAATGATGTGCCCGCCAACTGCATACCGGCCGTTTGAATCCGCGCGGGAGAGTTCCCAGCCTCGTTCGCTGGGACGCCGAAGGAGCAAGTCCCTCCCTTGAATCTCTCAGGCACCGTTACCGCGTGGGCGAGGCACATCTGAAAAGCGGGCCGCTGCGACAGTGGCTCCACCCAAGGTGCAAGCCGTGACCGACCCCTCGCGGGGATCATGGCGAACCTCTCAGGTTCCGATGACAGATGGGGAGGAACGACCTCGCCCTCCCCCGCGCTCGGCTGCGTTCGCGTGGGGGGACCCCATCCGCCCCGGGAGACGACCGACCGATGAGCAGTACCGAACTCCGTCACACCGCGCTGGACGCCCTCCACCGCTCGCTCGGTGCGACGATGACCGACTTCGCGGGCTGGGACATGCCCCTGCGCTACGGCTCGGAACGCGACGAGCACCTGGCCGTGCGCACCAAGGCGGGTCTCTTCGACCTCTCCCACATGGGCGAGATCACGGTGACCGGCGCCGGCGCCGCCGCCCTGCTGAACCACGCCCTCGTCGGCAACATCGCCTCCGTCGGCGTCGGGCGGGCCCGCTACACCATGATCTGCCAGGCCGACGGCGGCATCCTGGACGACCTGATCGTCTACCGGCTCGCCGAGACCGAGTACATGGTCGTGGCCAACGCCTCCAACGCCCAGGTGGTGCTGGACGCGCTGACCGAGCGCGCCGAGGGCTTCGACGCCGAGGTGCGCGACGACCGGGACGCCTACGCGCTGATCGCGGTCCAGGGCCCGGAGTCCCCCGGCATCCTGAAGTCGCTCACGGACGCCGACCTGGACGGCCTGAAGTACTACGCGGGCCTGCCGGGCACCGTCGCGGGCGTCCCCGCGCTGATCGCCCGTACCGGCTACACCGGCGAGGACGGCTTCGAGCTGTTCGTGAAGCCCGAGCACGCGGTCGAGCTGTGGCAGGCGCTGACCAAGGCCGGCGAGGGCGCCGGCCTGGTGCCGTGCGGCCTGTCCTGCCGGGACACGCTGCGCCTGGAGGCGGGCATGCCGCTGTACGGGCACGAGCTGACCACCGCGCTGACGCCGTTCGACGCCGGCCTCGGCCGGGTGGTGAAGTTCGAGAAGGAGGGCGACTTCGTGGGCCGCGAGGCGCTGGCCGAGGCCGCCGCCAGAGCCGAGCAGAACCCGCCGCGCGTCCTGGTCGGCCTGGTCGCCGAGGGCCGCCGTGTGCCGCGGGCCGGGTTCGCCGTCGTCGCGGGCGGCGAGGTGATCGGCGAGGTCACCTCCGGCGCCCCCTCCCCCACCCTGGGCAAGCCGATCGCCATCGCGTACGTCGACGCGGCGCACGCGGCGCCGGGCACCGAGGGCGTCGGCGTGGACATCCGCGGCAGCCACGAGCCCTTCGAGGTCGTGGCACTGCCGTTCTACAAGCGCCAGAAGTAGACACTGGGCGCGGTCCGTCACCACGGCGTGACCCTGCGCACACCGGCCTGCCCCCGGCAGGTCCAGCAGTCCCCCTTCATCAGCACTCCCGCGCGTACAGGAGAATTCAGGCCATGAGCAACCCCCAGCAGCTGCGCTACAGCAAGGAGCACGAGTGGCTGTCGGCCGCCGAGAACGGCGTCTCGACGGTCGGCATCACCGAGTTCGCGGCCAACGCGCTCGGCGATGTGGTCTACGCCCAGCTCCCCGAGGTCGGGTCCACCGTCGAGGCGGGCGAGACCTGCGGTGAGCTGGAGTCGACCAAGTCGGTCTCGGACCTGTACTCGCCGGTCAGCGGCGAGATCACCGAGATCAACGAGGACGTCGTCAACGACCCGTCGCTGGTGAACTCGGCCCCCTTCGAGGGCGGCTGGCTGTTCAAGGTGCGCGTCACGGACGAGCCGGCCGACCTGCTCTCCGCCGACGAGTACACCGCCCAGAACGCCGGCTGAGGAGTCGTAGCCGTATGACTGTCCTGAACACGTCCCTGCACGAGCTGGACCCGGAGATCGCCGCCGCGGTCGACGCCGAGCTGCACCGCCAGCAGTCGACCCTGGAGATGATCGCCTCCGAGAACTTCGCGCCGCTCGCGGTGATGGAGGCCCAGGGTTCGGTCCTGACCAACAAGTACGCCGAGGGCTACCCGGGCCGCCGCTACTACGGCGGCTGCGAGCACGTCGACGTCGCCGAGCAGATCGCCATCGACCGGGTCAAGGAGCTGTTCGGCGCCGAGTACGCCAACGTGCAGCCCCACTCCGGCGCCTCCGCCAACCAGGCGGCCCTGTTCGCGCTGGCCCGGCCCGGGGACACCATCCTCGGCCTCGACCTGGCGCACGGCGGCCACCTGACCCACGGCATGCGCCTGAACTTCTCCGGCAAGCAGTTCAACGTGGTCGCCTACCACGTGGACGAGGCCGGCCTGGTCGACATGGCCGAGGTCGAGCGGCTCGCCAAGGAGCACCGCCCGAAGGTGATCATCGCCGGCTGGTCGGCGTACCCCCGGCAGCTCGACTTCGCCGAGTTCCGCCGGATCGCCGACGAGGTCGAGGCGTTCCTGTGGGTCGACATGGCCCACTTCGCGGGCCTGGTCGCCGCCGGTCTGCACCCGAACCCGGTGGAGTACGCGGACGTGGTCACCTCCACGACGCACAAGACCCTGGGCGGTCCGCGCGGCGGCATCATCCTGGCCAAGAAGGACTTCGCCAAGAAGCTGAACTCCTCGGTCTTCCCGGGCTTCCAGGGCGGCCCCCTGGAGCACGTGATCGCGGCCAAGGCCGTCTCCTTCAAGGTCGCCGCCTCGGAGGACTTCAAGGAGCGCCAGCGCCGTACGGTGGAGGGTGCGCGCATCCTCGCCGAGCGGCTGACGGCGGCCGACGCGCGCGAGGCCGGGGTGAACGTCCTGTCCGGCGGCACCGACGTGCACCTGATCCTGGTGGACCTGCGCGAGTCCGAGCTGGACGGCCAGCAGGCCGAGGACCGGCTGCACGAGGTCGGTATCACGGTCAACCGCAACGCGGTCCCGAACGACCCGCGCCCCCCGATGGTCACCTCGGGTCTGCGGATCGGCACGCCCGCCCTGGCCACCCGCGGCTTCTCGGCGGAGGACTTCGCCGAGGTCGCGGACGTGATCGCCGAGACGCTGAAGGCGCCGTCCCCCTTCGGGGCCGCCGAGGCCGCGGCCCTCAAGGCGCGCGTCAAGGCGCTCGCCGACAAGCACCCGCTGTACCCGGGTCTGAACAAGTAGGTCCGTAACGCCCGGTACCCCGCACACTGGAAAGGGAAGGTGTGCGGGGTACCGGGTGGGTGCCCACCCCCGCACACCTTCCCTGTCCAGTG
>NZ_JAJSZC010000016.1:0-61712 GCF_036815105.1 Streptomyces sp. IBSBF 3136 | reverse complement strand
GGGGGGGGGGGGGGGGGGGGGGGGGGGGGGGGGGGGTGGGGGGGGGGGGGGGGCGCCCCCCCCCCCCCCCCCCCCCCCCCCGTGGTGCCACGGCGTCGCGGTCCTGGGGATCGCGGGCCCCTGGCGGTCAGAAGAGGCTGCCGCCGCCCGCGCCGCCGGTCCCGCCAGTCCCGCCGAACAGACCGCCCAGTCCGCCCGCGCCGCCCTTGCCGCCGTTGCCGCCCTGGAGGATGCCGAAGCCGCCGTTGCCGCCCTTGCCGCCGTTGCCTCCGACGAGGACACCGCTGCCGCCGCCACCGCCGTTACCGCCGCTTCCGGCGAAGATCCCGGAGCCACCGGCACCACCGTTGCCGCCGGCGCCACCGACGACGCCGTCGCCGCCGCCACCGCCGCCACCGCCGCCGCCACCTGCGAGGATGCCGTCCCCGCCCTTGCCGCCGTTACCGCCGGCACCGCCGACGCCCAGGACGCTGCCGCCACCGGAGCCACCGGAGCCGCCACCCCCGCCGATCAGGCCGCCACCACCGGCGCCACCGTCGCCGCCGGCGCCGCCGCCCTGGACGAAGGCCACGGTCGAGGCGGGCATCGGAGCCGCCATCGCGGAGGACACGGGGAGAGCGACGCCTCCGGTGAGCAGTGCGGCCGACGCGAAGACGGTCGCGAAACGAATACCTAGACGCCGGGGGCGGGTCTCGTCGTACGTGCGCTTGTCACAGGTCATGGATTTCTCCTCTTTCTTCTCAAGGGCATCTCTGTCGCCCAGTGATTCGAGATGTCGGTGAGGGGGGAGAATCCTCGGCCCTTGGGGAGGATTTCCGCCTTACCGGTCGGCCTCGTTCCTTTCCGGTGAGGCCTTGTGCTTCAAGTACGCCCGATGCGCGTAGCCCGGTCACGTTCCGCGAGTTCGGGACTTGACTACGCCGAAGGCGCCGGGTAAAAGCACCGGCTCAGCACCGCCGGCTTGGGCTGGTCGCCGTTCATGATTCGCCGAGTACGTTGTCGGGGCGGCAGTGGACGCAGGCAGGGACGTGCTGCCGCATGGCTTCGAGGACCTGCTCGCGTGTCGCTGGGCGGCAGCGCCCGTTCTTGGCCGCGGCCCAGCAGTCGCCGGTATGCACGGCGTCGGGAGGGCAGCGGTCGGCGTGCCGTCGGCCATGCCCCTGGGAGTAGGGCTGCCGCGGACCGCGGGGGCCGCTCCACCGAGTCCCCGTCGAGTGGCCCCCATGAGCCCCGCGCCGTCGGCCGACCTGCCCGCGGGCGCTGTCACCGCCCCGCGGCGCAGGCGACCCCGCCGACTACCAGTAGTGGCGTCGGCCGGCGACGGCGGGTCCCATCGCGCCGAGGAGCCACGGGATGATTCAGACGACCACCAGGATGATCCCGACGGTCCACAAGGATGGACAGACTTCTCCTTGGGGGAGTGGTGCCGGCGCGACACCACCGTCCTGCGCCGCCGCCTGCTGCTCCTGTCCGTACGCCTGTGGTGGCACCCCTACCGGGAGACAGCACCCTCGGTGCCCCGGCACGCTCCGAACTGCGGCAGCTGACCCGCGCACGGCGAGCCGGCCAGGCGGTTTGACCGCACGCCTCGGGCGACCAGCAGCGTCCTCCGTGCAGACACCCCATCCCGCGCCGAGCCGGGGGGTCTTGCACGCGCCGGCTCGGCCGCGAGGGGCCGGCATCGTCCGTCGGCTGCGAGGTGGATCTTGGTGGTGAAGCCACGGTGGCAGCGTCCCAGGCTCAGCACGGAGCAACTGGACGCGCTGCGGGAGCTGGGCATCGGCTGGGCATGACGTGGCCCGGCCTCCTCCTGACACCCGGACACATCAACCGCCTGAAGGGCTTTGGCGCCGTCGCCACACGCTACGAGAAGCGGGCCTACACCTACCTCGGCACCTTCACCCTCGCCGGACTCATCATCTGGCTCCGCACATGATCCGAGAAACAGCGCCTAGTCGGCGGTCAGGACGGACTCGTGCACGGTCTGCAGCGTCGCGTCGGAGGTGGTGCTCTCCAGACGGAGGCGGGCAGTGCGGTCGCGCAGCGTCAGGGTCATCAGCTGGTTGCCGAACCAGGGGCCGCCCTGCTTGCGCCAGGTGATCGGTGGCCGGGGACAGCGGCCGTGCCGGGCGAGCAGGCGTCCCAACAGGCGGGCCGGTGCACTCCAGCCGAAGCGGAAACCGATCCGCATCATCAAGGGCACGGAGTTGTGCACCGGCGAGCAGGTGAGCTGTACGACGGGACGGCGCGGCCCGCCGGACGGCCAGGACGCCTCGGCTATGTAGCCATGGTGGACGTCGCCGGACAGGACGCACACAGTCGCCGGAGCGGCGGGACTGGTCCCGGTCTCGGCGATGATGTCGGCGAGATCGGTGAAGGAGCGTGGGAAGGCCGCCCAGTGCTCCAGGTCGGCTCCGCGGCGCAGCCACTCGCCGAAGCGGGCCCAGCGTGTTCCGCGCTCCCCGGCACACAGAGCCGCGTCCCAGGCCTCGGTGTCGTGTATCAGGTGGGGCAGGAGCCAGGGCAGGGAGGTACCGATCAGGAGGTGGTCGTAGGCACCCTCGTCGCCCAGCACCTGCTCGCGCAACCAGGCGGCCTCGCCCGGGTCGAGCATGGCGCGGCGGTCCTCGGCGAGGACCCGCGCGGCCCGGGAGTCCACCATCACGACCCGGACCCGGCCGAAATCGCGACGATAGCTGAAGCGGACCGAGGCGGAATCGGCGTCGGCCCGCTCGGCCAGGGCGCGCAGTGCCGGGGTGCCGTCCGGCGTGGCGTGGACCGCGGCCCAGTCGGGATCGTCAGCCAGTTCGGCCGGGGAGAGGTTGCCCACGTGTTGGTAAACCCAGTAGGACATCAGGCCGCTCAACAGCCGTTCCTGCCACCAGTCCTCGGTCCGCATGTCCGCGAGCCAGGCGGCAGAAGTGTTCCAGTCGTCCACGACGTCGTGATCGTCGAAGATCATGAAGCTGGGCACGGTGGACAGCAGCCAGCGGACCTCGGGGTCGAGCCAGGATTCGTAATAGAGGTGGCAGTACTCCTCGTAATTTGTGACCTGGCCGCCTGGCGGCTTGTCGAGGTCGCGGCGCTCGGCGAGCCAGCGCCGGGTGCGCGCGGATGTCTCGTCCGCGTAGATCTGATCACCCAGCAGAAGCAGGACGTCGGGGCGCTCGGCGCCGGGATCGGCCACCAAACGGGCGGCGAGCGTGTCGAGGGCGTCCGGGCCGACCGGATCCTTGCCGTCGGCCGGGGGTGCGGCCCAGCGACACGATCCGAAGGTGACCCGGACGGTGTCGCCGGAGCCCGGCGAACGGATGACGGAGGGCGGGAACGGGGAGTCGGGCAGGGGCCACACCCGGGTGCCGTCCAGGAGCACCTCGTAGGTGGGGGAGCCACCGGGGTGCAGGCCGGCAACGGTGACGAGCGCGTAATGGTGCCCGGCCACCTGGAAGGTGGGGGCCGTGCCACCCGCGCCGTCGGAGCAGCGCACCTGCACCGTGCAGGGCTCGTCGGTCTCGACCCACACCGTCGCACACGAGCCGTCGGTACACCTCAGCAGTGGTCCCAGGCGCAGTTCGGCCACGTGATCGCCTTCCTGTCTCGCGTATAGGTGAAAGAACGACCGTAGTGACGGTACATGGCCCGGGAGTGAAGTGTCCGGGCTCCCGGCTCGCAGGAGCAGGCAGAGAGCGAAGAGGCAGCATCACGGCCGGGTCGGAGCAGGTGCCGGTGGCACAGGGGAGCCTGAGCACTGAGCGCGTCGACGACCCGTCGAGCGGCCTTGAGACCGATGGCCTTAGCGGCCGGTGTCTCCAGGGCAATCCGCCTGACCTGCGACAGTCCGGCCGCCTACCGGCCTGAACAGTCTCGGCCGGAATCGCGACGACCGTACCGATCCAAGTCGTCATCAACCCGATCCGCAGCGCCCGGACGGGCCAGGACGACCTTTCGACGGACCGGCGGTCGGCGATGCCGAGCCACAGCTGGAGTGGTTGAAGCAGCGCTCGGCCAACCCGTGGCGGCGGCAGACGGCCTTGGCGAAGTCACACCGGCGTTCACGCGTCCCACCCGGCCCGCAAGTTGGTTCACGCGCTCGGTCGACGTGGTCAGGTGGCGAACCCATCCGACTCAGGCGAGGAAGCAATATGACTATATTTCAGTTGATTTGACCCTCTGCTAGCGTGCGCGGATGGGAGATCTCGGATCCGTTGCCTGACCGCCTGAGCCGATTAGAACCGAGCAACTCGTACTCCGTGAGCCCGAGGGGAGGGACCGTGCGGCGTTCATCGAGCTGCTCTCCTCGCCGGAGGTGAACGCCTACCTCGGCGGGCCCGGCCCCCGTGTTGATCGGCCAGATCCTGCTCAGGAGAGCGACCGGGCACCGTCGCCCGGCTGCTGCGGGGAAGGCCGACCTTGGCTACGTGTTCCTGCCGCAGGCGTGGGGATTCGGGTACATCACCGAGGCGTGCGCGGCGGCATTCGGCTGGTCCGAAGGCGTCTTTCCCGGCGAGCCGGTGGTGCTCGCCACCCAGGCTGCCCCGCCTGCTCCTCGCCGAGGACGTCAAGGTACGGCCCGGCCGGTCACCTGCTCACTCAGACCATACGCTGAGCCATATCCTCGCCCCGGCAGATCAACTGACCGAACGTCAGAGCTTGCGCCAGCGGGCCTCGCACCAGGAGAAGACACCGAACGCCGCCAGACCGAGAGCGATCACCGCGAGCAACCACGGGCCGGCCGGCAAGTCCCGGAACGCACGCAGGGTGTCGTCCATGCCCTTCGCCTTGCCAGGCTGGTGCCGGACCGCCGCCACCACGGCGAACGCACCCGCGACGGCGAACACGATCCCGCGGGCCGTGCCACCCACGACACCGAAGAACTCGGTGACCTTCCGCGCCTTCGCGGACATGACCGCCGTGTTCAGGTGCTTGCGGAACTTCTTCATCACAGCCCGGGCCGCTATGTACAGCCCGGCGGCCACCACGGCCGCTCCGGCGATCCCGACGATCCACTGGCCGCCCGGCCACCCCAACACCTTGGCGGTCAGGTCGTCGGTGCGGCGGTCGGAGGAGCCGCTCCCGCTGCCCTTGTCGCCGGCCGCGTACGAGAGCACCGACCACGACACGACGGCGTAGAAGACGAACCGGCCCGCGGCCATGACACGCTTTGAGGGCTTGCCCCCATCCGTGCCCGCGCCGCCGAGCACGGCCTGCGACAGCCGCCACAGCGCCATGCCGGCGAGCGCGATGCCGACGATCCACAGCATCGCCGACCCGAACGGGCGCTGGGCCAGCTCGCTCAGCGCCCCACCGCGGTCGGCCTGCTTGCCGCCACTGTCACCACCGAAGGCGATCTGCAGGGAGATGACCCCCACCAGCAGATAGATCAGCCCGCGGGCGGCGAAACCCGCACGCGCCGCCGCAGCCATCGCCGGGCTGTCCGCAGCTCGGCGTGCCCCGCCCCGTTCACCCACCGCCCATGCCTGTGCATTCATACTTCAGCCGATGCCCCCGGACCCCGATCCGACACCTGGCAAGGCAGCTCGGCGAGGGCGGTATGGGGCAGGACTGGGGGGCGCGGGACGAAACCGTGGACCGGAGTGTCGCGGTCAAGATCATCGTTGCTTGCTGGCGGCGGGAGTCGAGGCAATGAGGCACGTGCCCGGTTTCTGCGCGAGGCACGGATCACCGCCCGGCTACAGCAATCCCAACATCGTCACCATCCACGACCCCGGCGAGACAGGCACGGGAAGCGAGAGGTTCCCTTTCCTTGTGATGGAGATGGTCCGCGGCAAGGGGTTTTGGCGGGGGACCATCCCCGCGCGGGCGGGAAACATGCCCACCGCACCACCTGAGTGAGGTGCTCCCCGTGCCCGCGGGGATGGTCCCTCGTCCTCGACCGTGACCTCGCCGCGCTGACGCGCCCGCAGGCATTGTCCTTACCCGGCGACCGGCGACGACACTTACGGGTGTTCCCTGCGCCCGCAGGGATGGTCCCGGGGAGAAGGACGCCTTCCTGGCGGAGGTCAAGTGCTCCCCGCGCCCCGGGGGATGCTCCCCTGATCAACGCCTCCGGCCTGAAGCTGACATGGGCGGCTGGGATGCGGCAGGGAGCAGACGCTGACGGCCGCGCTCGGCAACCTTGCCTCCTGTACGCCGCCGGACCTTTTGTGGGTACGGTCCGCCAGGCTCAGCAGCGAGGACGTCTTGCCCGGGCTCCCACATGGCGGAGGGCCGAGACGGCTGCCGCCGCGCCTTCCTGGGTGACGCCGACGAGGATGACGGCGGGAACCTGCGTCGCCAGGACCTTGCTCCGCCACAGGCTCAGCCCCGTAAGTCGGCGCACGACCTGGACGACGTTCGTCATGCGGGCACCAGGCTCGGTGGGCACCCCGTCATGAGGCACGTCGCCGCATACCAGTCAGAAGTACGCGCGCCATGCCTCTCCGCGCCCGTCTCCGGCTAGTGGACCAGATCTCCCATATGTCCTTCCGGGCTCTGGCCGGCGAACACCGCACGACCACCGGCCGCCTCGCCGACCCCGACGCCGTCCGCGCCAGGCTGGGCCTCTCCGGTCGAGTTCACGTGAGACCGGCGAGGGGCGCGCTGGGTTGCCAGGAGACGGGCAGGACGACGTCGACGCCGTCACGGTGGGCCAAGGGCAGCAGTCGGTTCATGGTGGTGCCGAGGTCATCGAGCAGGTAGGGCATGGGGCGCAGTGGTCGGTCCAGACTGAGGAAGAAATCGTCCCAGTGCACCAGGATGACTCGCCTGGCCCCGGTCGTCACCACGACCTCATCCCAGTAGGTGTGAAGAAACTCGGCGGGCTGTTTACCCAGCATGCCGACGCCCAGGTAGATGACGTCGGCGCGGTGGCCGCGAAGCGCGCCGGGCCGGAAGTTGGCGCTGGCTTGCAGTAGCACGCGGCCGTGAGGGTGAGTGACGAGCACGGAGTAGGCGGTGCCGGTCTTCCACGAACCGGCGCGGGCCGGCGGCACCAACGGCCGATCAACGGTGCCCGGGTAGTGGTCGCCCGGGCTGTGTACGGAGTCCAGGAAGGTCAGTGTGAAGCTGCCGTACGTGGCGGTGTCGCCGTCGCCCACCACCCGCAAGGACGACTCGGGAACTCCCAGGCCGCGCCCGATGTTGGCGGTGGACTCCGAGCCGACCAGTTCGGCGCCGGTCTCCAGCGCCCACACCGGTGCGTCCAGGGCGTGGTCGTAGTGGGAATGTGCGCACACCACAGCGGCGAGAGTGCCCATCCGCAGCCGCTCGATGGCGGCACGGACCAGCGCTCGGTCTGGGGCGATCTTGCCCATTCCGACTCGAAACATCCCCGGGCGGGTGACGAACCCGTCACTGAGCACCGAGGTCTGTCCGTCGGACAGCAGGACAGAGCTGGTGCCCAAGAAGTGAGCGATCAGCCCCTCATTGTGCGTTGCACTGCGCTGCTGGTAAGGCAGGTAGGGCCGCAGACTCGGGCGACCGATCGGCACCTTCATACGAGTATCCTCACGCCCCACAGGTAGAAGAGCCAGGTCAGGATCTCGTGTGTTCTCTCACAAGCATCCCTATTTAGTGGCCCTATGGGTACGCGCTGGCGAGCTTCCACGAGGCCCGGACGGCGATGTGCTGTATGTACTGACCGCGTCGCGTGGGGCCCGATGCCACCTGGCATGCGCCCTCCCCTACGACTGCATGACCACGCACGCTGGTTGTCGACAGGTAGTGCTGGACTACCGGGGGTTGACAGTGGGCGAGTGGAAGCAAGGGAAGTGCGGTTGGCCAACGGCGCCCGGCGGTCGTTGCCAGAACAAGACAGTGAAGGGCACGTCGCGCTGCTACCTCCACCAAGGTGAATGGACGAAGCGCGGCCAAGCCGAGCTGAAGAGGAGGGCGAGCAAGCACCGCAAAAAGTGAGCCGAGCCGCGGGGGTGCGTGTCTAACTGCGTGACCAGGCCGACGAACGTCGGCGGACGAGCCCGAACGTCTGCGGACCATCAACGCAGGTGAGACGCACAGCGCCCCAAGGCATCACCACCGCCTCAGTTGCTTCGGGACGAAGCGGTCGCGGCGGCTTTGAGCAGCGGCGGAGCTCTCGCAGTGCAATTTCGGAGCCCGATGAGAGTGTGTCCGGCATTCAGTCACCCATTGCCCCGGGCAGCGGGGACGCGGCGCCTACTTCCGGCTCGCAGCCGAAGGTTTCGGCGACGCCGACTAGCGAAGGCAGGTCTACGAGGCGGATGCAGGTGATGGCGGCGGCAACCGAGGAGCCCGGGGTCGGCACGATGCGACGTCCGGGTCGTCTCTGCGTCGTGCGGGCACCCGATACCGACCGAGAACGCCAGAAGCCCACGGGCATCCGAACTGGTCGGAGGCGTGGGCTTCTTCAGCCCCGCAGGTGAGTGGGGCTGGCGATCAATACACCGGCTACTGACCAGCATCCGATCGGCAGGCACCTTCTCGCTCGGATGGGCGTAGACGTGTGCAGGCCATCACGGCAGATGGCCTGCACACCAGAGCGAGTCCGGGCCACCGAGTCTCTTCGGCAAGGCACGCAGAAGGGGGGGGCGGTGCTCTGGCATGGACTACAGTCACGAGACGAACCCGGGGACCTTTCAGATCCCGCCCCCCTTAGGCCGCGGACCCTGAGGGTTCCCTGACCGGTCTCAGTAGCGGGCCACCGCTGTACACGGCCACAGACATCGGTGCTTACCTTGCCCCACCACCGACGGCTAACGGCAGCGGTAGTCGACGGCCCAGCACCGTTTTGGCGTGTGCCGGACGGTTCGGCCCTCGGGGAGTATTCGAACGGATAGTAGGCGTCAGGTCACGGATCCCGGCCGAAGACCCTGCGCCACTTCGGCGCCTGATCGTCAGCCGGGGCGTTTGGCCATGACGACCAGACCGGGCCCGCTGTACTCCGTCGGGGGGAGCCGCAATTCGGCAACCGGGTTCAGGCCGGCCTGCTCGATCAGGTTGACGAGTTGTTCCGGCCGCCACTTGTGGGTCGTCCAGCGGACGGGTACGCCTCCGTAGGCCTGCGTGCGCACCGCGTCCTCGTCGCCGACGTGTGTTCCGGTGATGAAGTGTCCGCCTGGCTTCAACGCGCGCGCGAACAGGGCGAGGACCTGGGGAAGGACGTCACGGGGGAGGTTGAACAGCGACCACCACCCGAGCACGCCGCCCAGGGACCCTTCACCGAGGTCGAGCTCGGTGGCGGAAGCGACAGCGAAGCGGCACTCCGGATGAAGGCGGCGTGCGTTCTCGATCATGCGAGGAGAGAGATCCACGCCGGACACGTCGAGTCCGCGTTCGGCGAGGTAGGCGGTCACCGTTCCGGGCCCGCAGCCTACATCGAGGACAGGCCCGAGCCCGCGCACGGTGTCAGCGAAGGCGTCGATCGACGCCTTGAGCCACGGATCCCTGCGGATGTCGCCTACTCCAGTCGTCACGACCATGTGGGCATAGTTGTCGGCCACCCGGTCGTAGGACTCACGTACGACGTCGAGGTCTGCCGGGCGGTCAATAGGGTGTGCGCGCATCAGCCAACCATAGGACTGCACGGGGGACCTGGGGCTGGTGAAGCGAATAACACCATGCCGCTCATCACGGTTTGGCTGACCTCGTGAGGGCGTTCACGCGGTTCTCGTACTCACGGCGGGCCTTGAGCTGTGCCGATACCACCGGGACACCCTGGGCACCGTCACGCGGTTGGCAGCGGGCGAGGAGCCGGACGGGACTGCCAGCGCGGCGCTGAGGCGCAGGGTGTAGCCCGGGCCGTGCCGTACGGTGACGCCGTGGTCGAGCTCGGCGCGCTCCAACTCGGTCGTGCGGAGGAAGTCGGCGATCTTGCCCGGCATGTCGAGGGTGGCCGCAGCTCTGAGGCCAGGGCGTCATGCTGGGCGGGTGTGGTGTGCTCGGGCAGGAGGTCGGCGACGGCGGTGCGGATGGCGCCACGACTGACGCCCTGTTCGCGGGCCAAGGCGGCGATGGACCGGCCGTCCAGGTACGCCGTGCGGACGGCATCAGTGTCGGGAGCGTCGTCGGGGAGCGCGTCGATGTCAGCAGGTCGGACGACCAGGTCAAAGTTAGCGGTACCGCGCGGGTCGGGGGCGGGAATCGCGTCGACCCAGCCGTCGACGGCGCAGTGCTTGGTGTCCATCAGATGGCCTCCGCCAGGGGCTCGGGAGCGGGGCGGTGTGGTGCGCTGGGCGATGTCCAGCAGCTCGCGGTTGCGCCGCTGCTGGGTGAGCGTGAGCGGGCGAGCCTTTGCGCCGTGGCGGTGCGAGCGGGGAGGCGGGCGGCTCGGGGTAGGCGAGGGTGTGGTCGATGTCGCCGTCGGTGATGCTCATGTAGGTCCCCCGGTGGAGGTCAGGCATGGTCGCCTTGGACTTGGACTTGGACTTGGGCTTCGGTGTGAGGTCGGAGGCGAACCGCCCGAGGCGGGCGGTCAACGGGGTTGCGGTGATCCAGTCCTCACCGCATTCCCCTGTCAAGTTCTTCTGTTCAGTCCCGCGGGCTGCGCCTGACGTCCGGGAACAGGTATGACTGAGCGCTTGGGTCGCCACTTCTGAGCATCAGAGGTGGCGAGGCAGCTTCACCGCTATCGAGTTCCCGGCCGCCTGCCTGGCGGGACCCACGCGAGGCCAGGACGTTCTGGCGGAAATTCGTGTGCCTCAAAGAACTGGGCGCGCTATTGTCGCCCGTATGAACGTCACCGGCCGAAGCATGATCGCGACCGCGCGAGCGACCAGCTCGCCGGTTGCCGCCGTCTGACCTTCTCCCTTTCCCATCGGCGACCGGAAACGGCCCGTCGGTGGTCCCGTGGCGTTCTGGGCTTCTTGCCACAGTGCGATGACCAGCGTGGTCCCGTTATCCGGTGCCTTCCCCGCTGTGACGCGAAGGAGCCACCCTTATGAACACGGAGAGGATTGTCCGCACGTTCGTCGAGTACTTCGAGGAGCGTGATCACCGACGGATCACCGGCTCGACGCTGCTGCCACCCCCTGGCGACTCGGTGCTGTTCACCACCTCCGGCATGCATCCGCTCACCCCGTATCTGGAGGGGCGCCCCCATCCGTTGGGCCGGCGTCTGGTCAATGTGCAGCGCTGTCTGCGCACCACGGATCTGGAGGAGGTCGGCGATGCCACCCATCTGACTGTCTTCGAGATGCTCGGCACCTGGTCGCTGGGCGACTACGAGGGCTCACTGAGTCTCGATTGGGGTTACAGGCTGCTCACCGATGGACTGGGTGTCGATCCGGGCTTGCTGCATGCCACCGTCTATGGCGGCGATGACCAGACCGGGCCAGACACTGCTTCCCTTCAGTTGTGGCAGGACCTCGGCGTTCCCGTCGAGCTCACCGTGGAGGACAACTGGTGGTCCAACGGACCGGTCGGCCCGTGTGGCCCCGACTCGGAGATCTTCCTGTGGAGCGGTGACACCACACCCCAGTCGACACCCACCCGCGACGACCGCTGGGTAGAGGTCTGGAACCACGTGATGATGCGCCACCGTCGGCTGGAGGACGGTTCCCTTGTACCGCTTCCCCAACGCAACGTCGACACTGGGCTCGGCCTGGAGCGGCTGGCCGCTCTGCTGCAGGGCAAGTCGTCAGTGTTCGAGTGCGACGTCTTCGACCCCTGGCGCCGTATCGTGCCGGCTCTGTGGCCACTTGACGAACCGTCGCTGCGCCTGGTCTACGACCACCTCCGCTCAGCCATCGTGGTACTTGGCGACGGAGTGCGCCCGGGCAACACTGGCCGGGGCTACGTGCTCCGCCGCCTGCTGCGACGAGTGCTCACCGTTCTGTTGCGGGACGATCCGTCGCGCGGTCTCGGAGACCTGCCGGACGAGTTGGTCTCACACACCCTGGACCACTTCCGCCAGGAAGTAGATCCCAGCGACGTGCGCCGACTGTTGCTCGAGGAGGAGTGCCGGTTCATTCGGCTCCTCGAACGAGGTAGGCAGGTGCTTGCCCGATCCCGGTTCCAACGCCCACTGAAGGATGAGGACTTCCAGTACCTCCACGACACCCACGGTCTGCCTCGCGATCTTGTCACAAGCCTGCGGCAAGAGTGATGGCGGGATGTTGAGCTCATCTTCGGCTGAGCGCGGGAGCGCGGAGCGACCCGTCGTTGAGGGGATAGCCCGTGGTTACGGGACAGCCTTCAGCTGACGGGACATGGTGAGCGAAGCCTGGTTCTGCCAGGAGGATTGGGAAGACCACGGCTGATCTGAAAGACACATCCCGCCTGGGACTTCGACTTCTACGACGGCGACGAACTAACCCGGCGACTGCCCTGACCGGCTGCTCTGTACGATCACCGAATACTGGGCGCTGGCCCGCCTGTCCTGTGCGGAGATCAGCAAGCGGTGCCCTGTCCGGACAGTTGAGGGGGTTGGCGGGTGTCCGCTTTGGACTTCTACGCTCACGTCGCCGTTTGCGGTGAGGTCCTGGGAGTTGGCCTCGGTGCCGCCCCGGAAGCCTGGGAAGCCGCCCTGGGGGCGACATGCCTCGATGTTCCCGGTGGTGGTCTACTGCGGCGGGACTACGGGCTGGTGGAAGTCAACTTCTCGCCGGACCAGCCGGACCAGCCGGACCAGCCGGACCAGCCGGACCAGCCGGACCAGCCAGGCAGGCAAGGCCAGATGTCGTGCTTCGGCTTCGGCGTGAAGATCCAACGACTGCTGTACGACCAGTCCCCGAGCATCGTGCCGTCCCCGCTGTCGCGGGAATACGGGGAATTCGCACCCAGAGTCCGCTTCAAGGAACTGCAGACCGCCATCCTTGCCCTGGGCCACACGGTCGAACTCGACAAGCGCAACGCGTCGAGTGACATGGACTGCTACCGCGTGTCCGCGTCCGCCACCCGCATCCACGTCGTCGCTGACCCTGACCCGTACGGGTCAGGCGCCCCGGATCCAGACGGACATCAGCGGGGCGACGTCTGGTCCGTCGACGTGTGGTGACCAGCCGGCGACCTCCCAGCAGCGTCCGCGACATCCCTTCGCTACGAGGAGCGCCGGACAACGATCTCCTGCTCGGCGGGCAACGATCTGAAGAGCGCGCGCCACCCAGCTGATCAGCCACACCCAAGCCCCCCCCCGTGCCGCATCCAGCCGGCTAGCCCGCAGGCCAATGTGGGTTCGGCAGGCCGTCATCGCTCATGTGGGCCCGCTGCCAGATCCCTTTCCAGTTGAACGGCGTCTCCGGGACGAACCGGTGCCGCTGCCCGCACGGACATGGCGACAGCACCCATGCGCACCCGCGGCACAGCTCCACCCAGCCGTGCCCGGTCGAGTTCGACACCAGCGGTCTCTCGTCCCCGCAGGCGGGGCAGCCGGGGAGATCGGCGCCGTCCAGAATCGCGTTCTGTCGCCGGACGTACTCCGGCAGCCGCAGCGACGGATGGCGGAACGGTTCTTCGTACCAGGCGCGGTTCGGGCCCTCCCACCAGCTCCGCAGCCACCACGGTCGCGGGTTCACTACAGCCCGCCGCCCCGCCCGCTTCTCCGCCCGGCGTTGCGCGGCGTACTCCTCCGCTCGCGCGAGCCACAGCACCCGCGCCTCATGCAGTTCCTCCACCGCCCGCACCAGCGCGTCCGGGTCCGCCTCCAGCCGCCGGGGGATCGCGGCGCTGAGCGTGAGGTGGTGGTACGTCGCCCGGAAGCCGTACGGAGCAAAGATGGTGATGCAGGTCCGCAGCGCGCTGTGCCGGCGGCGGAGGGGGAGACGGGCGTCGTGCACGTGCGCTCGGTGGGTCAGGAAACTGGTCATTGTGTGGGCCCAAGGTCCACTGCCCGTGCCAGGGCGGCAGTGACGGCGGCAGCGTGTGCCGGCATGTGTTGTTCAGCCCAGATTCCGGCAAGACCGAGGAAGTCCTGCAAATCCTGCTGGGCGCCCGCGACGAGCCTGCGCGCCTGGTCTACCGGCAGCTCGATCACCGGGCTGCCGCCCGTCCCGTAAGCGTCGAACGTCAGCCGGACGATTTCGCCAACTCGTTCGGCCACCGACGACGGATCGTGGCCGAAGGAGGAGCAGCCGGTGCCGTCGAGCACCTCCAGCCAGTCCCGCCAGGTCTCCAGTCCGTTGCAGCAGCCCGGCTCGACAAAGACGGTTTCGGTGGTGGTGTCGGTCACCCGGAACCCTCCTGCGGCGAACAGATCAGGCATGGTGAGCAGCCCGTGCAGGAATGTGCCGAACGGGTCGGTCGGGCACGGCCCGTGCTCCTCCTCCGGCTCGAAGTTGTTGCAGTCGGCGATCTGCACAACCGCCGTGCCGAGCTCCGCTGGAGTCAGCTCCCCGTTCAGCACGAGGTAGCCATACGGTTCCTGCTCGCCAACCGGCCAGAGCGCGAAGTCGTCGGCGGCGGAGATCTCCAGAACGGGTTGCATCAGAATCACATGGGGATGATGCCGGACCCACTGCTGCACCGCCACGGGCTTTCAGCTGGTATCGGGCTCGGAGCGGGCCCGATACCTGGGCAGTTTCGCGGTGCGCTCCGGGCAGGCGGCGCTGACATAGCGTCACTGCCTCAGTTGGTGGACGGGGCGCAACCTGCGGTGCTTAGCGGTCGGTTCTTCAAGAGGGCTCGGGAGTTCCAGTCGGGGAGCCGGATCCCCCCAAGGAACATGATCGCCTCCGCGTGCGCCAGTAATGTGACTCCGCATGATCGAACCCGAGATTGAGATCAGCGAGGATCTGGTCCGCAACCTGCTGCGGGACCAGCATCCGGACTTGGCCGCGCTGCCCATCCGCGAGGTGGCGGGCGGCTGGGGCAACCAGATGTGGCGCCTCGGGGACGAGTTGGCGGTCCGGATACAGCGGATGGACACCAACCCGGATCTGCAGCTCAAGGAGCGCCGGTGGCTGCCGACCCTGGCCTCGCGCCTGCCATTGCCGATCCCGGTCCCCGTGCGGGACGGTGCGCCGTCCAAGCGCTTCCCCAAGATCTGGACCGTCATGACATGGGTGGAGGGCACGCCGCTGGACCACGGCTTCATCACCCGCAGCGACCATGCGGCCGACATCCTGGCGGCTTTCCTCAAGGCACTGCATGTGGAGGCGCCCGCCGACGCACCGGACGCCTCGGACCGCGGCGGTCACCCCAAGGAGTGCACAGAGGGCTTCGAGCACTTCCTGCGGGCCGTGGACCTCGGCAGCTTCGCCGAGGGCGACATCCGAGCCGTGTGGGACGCCGCGGCCACGGCTCCGGGGTGGGAGGGCCCGCGAGTGTGGGTTCACGGCGACCTGCATCCCGCGAACGTCGTCGTCGCGGAGGGGACGCTGGCGGGCGTCGTCGACTTCGGTGATGTCTTCGCCGGCGACCCGGCCTGGGACCTTGCGGCCGCCTGGGTGCTGCTCCCCGAGGGCGGCGCCTCGCGGTTCTTCCACAGCTATGCGCAGGCGGACGAGGCGGCGGTCCGACGGGCGCGCGGGCTTGCCGCGCTCAAAGGCCTGTTCCTGATGCTGATGGGCCAGAACGGGGACCGCGGCCTGCCGGGCGGCAAGCCGAACTGGGGGCCCGCAGGCCGGTCGGCGCTTGATCGTGTCCTGAAGGGCCCTTGACACCAGCATCGATTGGCCGGGCCTCTCTGACCCCCGGGCACTCGGCCGCCGCGCCGCTCACCCCCACCGTCACTTCGAAGCGGCTCCCGCACTCACGCACATTGACAGCCCTGGGAGCCGGACGGGTTCAAGCCTTCGGCGGGCGGAACGGAACGACGTTGTCCGGGGCAGGCGCGTGTCCTGGTTGCCTATCGTCCTCTTGAGTGAGCACAGCGCCGGCGAGGGCGAGCCTGGTCACCTGCTGGCGGAGCTCTTCGATTTCGGCTCTCTGATGGGCAAGGGTCTTCCTCAGCCAGGTGACAGTTTCCCGGAGTCGCTCTCGGTCTCCGGGGCTTGGTGGTCTCGACGCGAACGTGTTCGCAGAACTCGTTCTTCAGGTCGACGTGCCGTTTGCGGAGGGCCATGCGGTGGACATCGGCCTCGGCGGCGAGGGCGACGACGGTGAGGCTGCCATTGGAAGCGCTGGCCTGTCCGGTCAGTATTCGATCCATGGCCTCGCGGATGCCGACGCGCTCGTCCTGGTGCTGCTTGTTCACGTAAGAGCCTCGGCAGGGTGGGCGGTGCTGTCGTGGGTGGCGGCCGTTTCCCGGAGCCGGTGGGCGTTGGCCCGCAGATGTCCGCTGGCCGGACCGGGGGCGTATGCAGCGAACTGGGCGAGTTCGGCGCGTTCGCGAAGGTTTCGGACAACGCCGCATTCCGCTGCTGTCCGGTGTCGCACGCAGACTGTAGACGATCTTGCTATCTCTGACGCCCTCCGGCGCCCTCGACGTGTTCGTCATCATGGCCGCCGACTTCGGCCTGCTATTTGCCGCACGCGTCTTCAACCCGTCGTTCACCACGTACCGTCATGGAGGTCACACCGGACGCGTTCATGTCCCGCGTCGGCACCTCCTGGTCCGTGAGCGCGAAGACGTGCCAGGCCGCCTTCTTATCGCCTCTGCGGCCGGAGTCCGCGGCGCGCTGCTCATCGCCAGTCTGCGTTCGAGCAAACTGATCCCGCTCCGGGCGCCTCCTGACCGCTGGACCACTGCGCCGGCTGCCCGGCGCTCCCTGGCCTTCGAGGACCTCACTGCGTCCTGGGCAGCCCGGGCCGGTCCGGCGTACTCGGCCCTCGCGTGCAGCAGTGGGCCGCCCAGGCCGACGTCACCATGATTGAGGACAACCACTGCGGAACTGGGGAAGATCGTCGCGCAGGCCGCTTTATACCGGCTGGTGGGACGCGCTACCGGGCGGCCGGGCCGGTGACGAAGGAATTGCAGATCAGCCGCGGGAGCGCAGTATGCGGCGCATCCGGTCGGCCCGGTCCAGGAGGTTCGTGCGGACGACCGGGACTGCCTGTGCCGCCAAGTCTTCCGCTCGTTTCACGTAGGTCGGGTCGATAGCAAAGAGCGGGAAGAGGCTTTTGGTGTAAGTCCTCGCCGGCACGGTTCCGCTGCGGTGGATGATTCGCACGAGATCGAGGTACGCCTCCGCGTGGGGCCTCAGCAAGTCGTCCTGACCGGCGCTCCAGAACAGCGTCGCAACTGAGTGAACCGAAGGGAGAGGCACCGCGCGGTCCGTCACCAGCATCTGCCACACCGCTTTCTTCTCAGCCGCGTCCGGGGTCGCCGCGCGGACCTGGAGGCTGCTGATCCATGCGTCGGGATCCGGGTCGCGGTCGAGCAGTGCCTGCGCCTCGGCTGCGGTCGGGCTTCCGAGCTGAGCCATGCGAGCCAGTGCGCGCCACTGGAGATCGATGTCTTCCCCGGCCTCGGTCCGGAGCCACTCAATTTCCTCCGGTTCGGGCGCGGTGCGGGCGAAGCCCCGCAACGCCGCTTTACGGTAGGCGCCGACGCCGGAGAGGCTGCGGCACGTCGCAGCTACTGCTCGCAGCAACTCGTCCCGCTGCCACTTTGGGCTCCACAGATCCGCGGCCTCGACAGCCAGGTTGAGATACGGCTCGATCACCGACGCGGACGTCTCGACAGCCAGCACTCCGGTCAGGCACTGCACAACTTCGGCGGCTGTCGCTTCGCCGTTGATCAACATGTCCCAGGCCGTGGTGACGGCGACACCACGCGCGGTCGCAGTGGGCAGGCGGGCGGCGTTGTGGAAGAACGCGCCTCTGGTCGTGGCGTCAGGTCTCGTCGAGGCGAAAGTCAGGTCTTCATCGTTGACCAGATACAGATCGGCCCCTGCTGGTAGGTCGATCCGGGTCCGTTCGCCCGTTACCTCGACCTCGACGAGTGCCATCCGTTCAAGGCAGTCCCCGGAACGCTCGTAGGCGCCTACGGCAAGGACATGCGGGCGAGGCCGGCCACCCGGCCCCTGAGCGACCAAGGCGAACCCGTCTGCGTCCTGGTCGAGAGTCAGCCGGTCGGTGCCTGCTGTTTCCAGCCATCCTGTGCGCCACTGGTCCAGGTCACCTCCGCTGGCGTCGGCGACCGCGTCGATCAGGTCATGCAGCGTGGTGTTGCCCCAGGCATGCGTGGCGAAGTAGCTGGTGAGACCGGCGGAGAAGTTGGCTTCGCCGACGTACGTCATCAGCTGGTGCAGTACGGATGCGCCCTTGGAGTAGGTGATGGCGTCGAACGTCGCTCCGGCCTCGGAGACGTCGCGGACCTGCTGGCGGATCGGGTGCGACATGGGTCCTTGGTCCATGAAATAGGCTTTGAGTTTCTCGCCGGCCAGATGCGCCGTCCAGGCATCGGTGTACGAGGTCACGCTCACGGCGGCCCAGTTGCTCGCGAACTCCGCGAACGCCTCGTTCAGCCACAGGTCGTCCCACCAGCGCATCGTGACGATGTTGCCGAACCACATGTGCGCGAGTTCGTGCAGCAGGTACCGCGAGAAGATGTCCCACTCCGCTCTGGTCGGTGTGCTCCTGCGCAGGAACCAGTCCATCCAGGTGACGCAGCCGAAGTTCTCCATCGCGCCGGGGAACTCGGGCGTGAAGACCTGGTCGTACTTGTGCTGCGGAAACGGCATGCCGAACTTGTCGGCGAAGAACTCGAGCCCCTGGGTGGTCAGGGTGAACAGCTCGTCGGCGTCCCGGTCCAAGAGGGAAGCCAGTGACCGCCGGGCGAAGAGCCCGAGATCATGACCAGCTCCGCGACGACGCAATTCGTAGTACGGGCCCGCATTGATCACGGTGTTGTACGCCGCCAGTGGCGGCGTCGGCGGGAAAGTCCAGCGTCGCAGGGAGCCGAGATCTTCGATCTGCGGGTCACCGCTGTTGCTCACCACCCGCCAGCCGGCAGGAGCAGTCACGGTGAACGCCCACGGCGCCTTGAGGTCCGGCTGGTCGAAGCAGGCCAACACGTACCGGGCGTAGTCGGGACTGAAGTCGGTGTAGACATACGTCTCGCCATCGGTGGGATCGACCGCCTTGTGTACGCCCCGGCCGTCGGCCGAGCACTCCGTCACAGAGACCACCGTGAGGACGTTGCGCTCGGCAAGATCGTTCAGCGCGATCCGGCCCTCAACAGCCGACCGCAGCGCGACCCCGTTGAGCGTGGCGCTCTCGACCGTCGCCGCGCAATCGACAAAGCTCTCGGTCCCGGGCCGGTGACACGTGAAGGTGATGGTCGATTCGCACCGGACCCGCGAGCCGGTCATCAGATCCGAAAGGTCGACGGCAGCGTCGTACCGCTCGACCGTCAGCAGGCTCGCGCGCCCCTCTGCCTCGGTCTGGGTCAGACTCCTGTCGATCATTGCTCTCCCTCTCGGAGACTCGTTCATTCGCTGCGAACCATCCGCTCAACAGCAAAGAAGGCCACGTGACTCGGGTGCGTCCATCGCGTCGCCTATCGGCTGATCGGCGGCTTCCTCCCAGGCCTTGGAGGAGAGAGCGCCAAGAAACGATAAAGAATATCTCTCTGCCGTATCCCCCATCGAGCGCGTCCCGGGGCGGCCGTGGACGGTCCGCTTCACCGGCTACGCCGACCGCTTTGCCAGCGTCTCCTGCAGCAACACGGCACGCAAGATGCCCGCCAGGTCCAAGGACCTGGCGGCCCTGGGTCGTATGCCGGGCTGGCCGGCATCCCGCGTACAGGGCGCCCGCGCCGCGTAGAAGGCTATGGGCGGCACGGGCAAGTACACCGTGCTGCTGCGCGCCAGGCCGGGCCCGCGCGGCGCCCGTGAGGGGCCCGCCCGCGAAGCAGCCCTCAGCCCGATCAGGTTTCGGCGAGGAGCGAGTTGACCACATCGGGTCGGTCGCGGTGCGGGAAGTGATCCGTGCCCGCCACCTGGACCTGGCGGGCGCCGATCCGGTCCGCGACGACCTCGCCGGTGACGGCGATGGCCTCGCCGATGACCGCCCGGTATCCGGGATGCGCCGTCTCCCAGGTGCCGTTGATCACCACCTTGGGCCAGCCGGCGGCGGCCAGCGTCTCAAGGTCCAGCTCCGCGTCCCAGCAAGGCCGCTCGCACATGGCGGTACGGGCCGCCCGGAGCATCGGCTCGGTGAACTCCGGCACCGGCATGCCGTACGGCTCTGTCGATTGGCGCAGGTACTCCTCGGGGCT
This sequence comes from Streptomyces sp. IBSBF 3136, assembly GCF_036815105.1. NCBI lineage: Bacteria > Bacillati > Actinomycetota > Actinomycetes > Kitasatosporales > Streptomycetaceae > Streptomyces > Streptomyces sp. IBSBF 3136. Next base: position 41,638 of record NZ_JAJSZC010000016.1, on the reverse strand, counting down.
CATCGCCGGTTTCTTGCCTTCCCCTGCGGTGAAGGCGGCCCGTACCCGGCTCAGGGCGGCCGCCACGACCGGGTGGTCCTCGGCCGACCGCAGCGCGGGCGGCTCGATCAGCGCCGGCGACCGTACGGCGCGCGGCCGGCGGGCGGCGGCGGTCATCGCGACCACCGCCCCGTAGGAGTGACCCACCACGTGGATGGACGTACTCGGGGTCGGCTTCGCGCAGCGCGCCCAGCAGGCCGGGGGTGCGATCGGCGATCAGGCCGAACACCGCGGCAGTGTAGGTGTGGGCGGCGCCGATCGAGATACCGAAGCCGACCGCAAGCTGGGCGGGCGTGATCTGCTGGCGCAGGTACACCAGACTGACCAGAGCACGTTGGTGCAGCGGGAGCTTGCAGCTGCGGTCACCCTCGCGGGCGGCGATGCACATCGTGACCCACTCGACCTCGCGCCCGGGACAGCCGCCTGCCATCGTCACCGAGATGACCCATGTTGCCCGCACCGTTCAACGTCGTGAAAATCCAAAAGGAGGCACAACGTCGACGACGCCGTGCCTCCTCAGGAGGTGAATGATGCGCTACAGGACACCCAGCGCCGCCAGCAGCGCGAGGCCGGTGACCGACTCGCCGCCGGGGGCGGCCCCTCCTCGCAGCGCGTCAGGGTGGCGGCCGGCGCAGCGCAAACGGGCCAAAGCATTATCCGGGCCGGCGCCTCGAAGCGCTGCTGATCGTCTGCGCTCCGCGGCGCCCCCAGAACCTCACCCCGCTCATGCGCACCCGCCTCTTCCGGCCGTCCGGCAGAAGGCGCCGCTACCCGGTCCCCGACCGCCTCCCCACGTGCTGGACGGAAGGCCGGCGTGAGGGGCCGCTTGGACACTATTGCTGGATGTTGAAAGGGTCTCCTGCTGCCAGCAACTGCTGGATGCCCAGGAATCGGCATTCGCCGGTCACGCCGTTCACCTCAATGCAGGTGGCCCCGTAGAGAAAGTACTTGTCATTCCTGGTGTCGATGTATCTGGCCGACTGAAAGTTGAAGTAGAAGAACTCGCCCTTGTGCGCCTTGCCGTCGTCTTCCTTGAAGAGGGCGACCTCCTGATCCCAATTTGCGCTCTCCCGCTGAAGAAAATCCGTCGCGATCCGTTCTGCTTGCTCCATGCTGTACATCAGTTGGTCCTCATCAGCTTGAATGTTTTGTAGGCCATAGGGTCGACGAATCCCGTCTGGACGTCGACGAAAAGAACTCTTCCCTGAGAGTTCACCACACCGAATACGTGGCCGGGAAGGTTCCCGGAAACCTTCGCCGCAACCAGGCCGCGAGCGCCGTCCCCGGAGTTTCGGACATGATCGACCATGTCCCAGAAGCTGGTGTCCTCGAAGTTCCGGCCGTACACGCCCTCCAGTCGGTCGAGGGATTGCAAGGGGATGCTGCCTGGTACGGGCTTCACGCCTTCGCCGGCAAGATATCGGTCGAACGCTTCCGCGACGTAGGTGCAGTTCTGCATTCCCCCTTCCGGGTTGAAGTACTTCGTCAGATGGCTGAGGTTGGGCGTCTCATACGGCTTCGGCGGAATCGGCGACTTCTGCGGGGCAAGCCCGAGGGGATCACAGAGAACCGAAGGGCGTCCCACGTATCCGACGGGGTTGGCCGCCGGAGCGAGACCGAGTGGGTCCTGGCTGACATACCGGCCCACCTCGGGATCGTAATACCGCAGGTAGTTGTAGTTCAGGCCCGTCTCGGAGTCGTAGTACTGCCCCGGGAAACGGAGCGGGGTGTAAGCGTGGCTCCGCACCGACCAGGACAGCTTCCCCCAGTTCGTGGCCTGCGAACGCCAGGCGATCTCACCCGACTCGTCGATCAGCTCGCAGGGAGAACCCGAGACATCCGACACGATGGCGAAGAAGCGAGCGTCGATCTCCTCCTGCGAGGCCGTGGCCATCGTCCTGCGCTCGCTCTGCGCCACCGCTTCGGCACCGTGGAGGTGCCACGTCACGGTAACCGCGTCACTCGAGTCCCCCCAGCTGGTCGTCTGCTCGCACAGCGAGGCACCGTCCCAGGCGAAGTCCACCCGCTCCAGCACGTCGACGCCGTTCTCGGCTATGCGCTGCTTGCCGACGCGCCTGCCCAGCGCGTCGTACCGGTACCGCCACGTCGCGCCGTCGGGAGTGACGACCTGGGTGAGCCGGTCCTCCGCGTCCCAGCTGTACCGCCACGTGTCCGGCTTGCGGGAGAGCCGGGTCCTCTGACGGAGCACGACCCGTCCCGCGGCGTCGTGCTCGTAGCGGATCCGGCCGGCGCGCACAAGGTCGGTGCCCCGGTAGGCCCGGTCGCCGCACCCGTCGTCCCCGAACTGGCGCCCGGGCCAGTCGGCTGCCAGCTGGTTGCCGAGCGCGTCGTAGGCGTAGGACTCCGCCCATCCCGCCCCCCTGACACCGGTGGTCCTTCCCGCCAGGTCCAGCTCGTAGCGGCGAACACCGTTCAGCTGGTCGTGGACCTGGGTGAGACTGCCGTCCGCGCGGTACTCGTACGTCCTCGACTGGACACGCCCGCGAGGGCCATCCACCGCCTGGGAGATCAGCCGGTTCATCGCGTCGAGCGACCGGGAGACGCTCAAGGAGTCACCGAACCGGCGGCTGACTTCGCGGCCGACCTGATCGTATTCCAGCGCGATCACACGACCGTCTGCCGTGAGCCGGAACGGCCGCCCCGTGGCGTCGTATTCCCAGGTACTCACGGCGCCCGACGGCGTCGTGCGAGCAGTCGGCTTCCCCAACTCGTCGTAACGGTAGGCGACTTCACGGTCGTTGATCCGCTCGGAGACCAGCCGCCCGTGCTGGTCGCGCAGGAGGGAGAGGTTCGTGTGGGCGTTGGCTGCATGAGCGATCTGGTCGGTGAAGTCGTAGGAGTACGTCATCACCTCCCCGTCGACGGTCTTGCGAACGACCTGTCCCAGGTCGTTGTGCTCGAAGGAGACGACCTGCCCGAGTGCGTTCGCTCGCGAGACCAACTCGCCGGCCGCGTTGTAGGCGTAGCGAGTGACCCGGCCGCCGAAGTCGGTCTCCGCGACCAGCCGTCCGACCGCGTCGTATTCGTAGGTCCAGCACAGTCCGTGGGGGTTGGTCACCTGGGTCAGACGGAGCTCTTCGTCGTACTCGAAGCGGTAGCGGGAACCGTCGGGCTCGATGCGCGCGGTGAGCAGATCGAACCCTGAGTACTCGAAACGGGTCACTCCGCCGATCGGGTCCGTGTGGGTGAGGCAGTTGCCCTCACCGTCGTAGGTCCACGCCTCCTCGGTCCCGTCCGGATTCCGCCGGCGAGTGATCCTGCCCTCGACGGACCACTCCATCTCACCGGTCGCGCCCAGGGGGTCCATGATCGACACGACGCGACCGAGGGCGTCCCGCTCGTACCGCATGGCGTTGCCCGTGTGATCACGCACCTCGACGGGCAGGCCGGCAGCATCACAGCGTATCTCGGTCACCCGGCCGTACTCGTCGCACACTGCGGACAGATGACCGAACTCGTCGTACGTGAAGGAGGTCCTGCGGCCTGCGGAATCTGCGACCGATGTCCTGTTCCCGCGGTCGTCGAAGTCCTGACGGACGGTGCTTCCGTCCGGGCGCACCACACGGGTGAGCAGCCCGCGGGCGTCGTAGGAGAATGCCGTGCGCCGGCCGTCCGGGCGGACGATCTCCGTCAGGTTCCCCAGGTCGTCGTAGCGGTAGGACGTTGTACGGCCGACGGCGTCCGTCTCGGACAGCAGACGGTTGAACCGATCGTGCGTGAAGCGGCGGGTGTGCCCCGCCGGATCCACGATGGCGACGATCTGGTGCAGGTCATTGACGAAGTACTGGCGTACCGCGCCCTGCCCGTTGACCGCCGTCGTGGTCCGCAGCCCGGTTTCCGGGTCGCGTTCGCCGTAGGACAGCCGCAGGCTCATGTGCCCTTCGGTGCTGCCCTGCGCGACGCACCGGTCCGCTTCGTCGTACGCGTACTCGTACGCGTGCCCGTTGGTGTCCGTCCAAGACGTGACCCGGCGCGCCTCGTCGTAACCGAACCGGAGGGGCTGCCCGGACGAATTCACGACCTCCGTGAGATTCCCCTGCGTGTACCCGTATCGGACCAGCTGGAGATCGGATCCGCCCTCGCCGCCGCCGACCAGGTACAGGCCGGTGACCAGCCCGTCGGCACTGTCGATCCGCAGGCGGTACCCGCCGCTGTGGACGATGGCCGACGGGACCCCCGCCTCGTCGTACTCGAAGCTGATCCCGTTTCCGTTCCCGTCGTCGATCCGTACCAGCTCGGCCAGCGCTTCGTCCCGCTCGGTGAAGTGCCATACCTGCCGGGTCTGCGGATCGGCGACCGTGTAGCCGTCGGCCTCGCGGCTCAGGGGCCAGCGCGGGCCGTGCGCCGGCATGACGGGCAGGCCGGGTGCCGGGTGCGGGTAGAAGAGCCGCATCCCATCCTCGTGTACGAAGGCGATACCGGCTGGTGTGATGTCCAGCCGCTGATCGACCGTGGTGGCCCAGGAAGGCCCGAACCAACGCCCGTACGTGTAGCCCGACTCCACCCGGCGCTTGAAGGTGAACTGCAGGGAGCCGGGAAGCGTGACGTCGGTCTGGGCGAGGTACATCTTGCCCGTGGCCAGGTTGATCGGGTCCGTGCCCGCGGACTCGACGTCCCCCGGAGCCTGGCTCTCGGCCGCCCCCGGGGTCTCGGCGGCGCCGTCCGCGGCCGCGGCTTCCGCACTGTCGGCCGCGAGCGCTCCGTCCTCGGCCAGTTCCGCAGCCCCTGCCCCGTCCGACGCCACGGCCAGGGCGGCCTGGGGAAGCAGTTCACCGCCGAACTGGAACGGGTCCGACTTCAAGGACTTCCAGGCCGACTGCAGGGCGCGGTCGGGATGCGTCGCCATGGACACCACGCCGCCGAGCAGCTCCACCTTGTTCTGCAGGAAGGCGGCCGGATGCGTGAGGTTGTACGGATCCAGCGGGTCGAGGCTGCGGGCGAAGTTCACGATGCCCGCCGTGCCCTTGACGGCGCCGGCGAGGAAATGCGCCGCGTCGACGCTCTGGGATGCCATGAGATCCATCCCATCCAGCTTCAACTGCCCGCCGATCGAGGGCTCCTTGGGCGCGTGCTGGAGCGCGGTCCGCAGCTTGGTCTCGGTCTCCCCGGCGATCCTGTCCCGCTGTCGCCGGGCCGCGTCGAGGATCTCCTGCGCCTCCTGCATCGCGCGCTCGCCGGGGTCCTTGTCGGAAGGCCGCGGCCCCGGGGCGTCACTGCCCAGCTCCGCCTTGAGCCGGTACGACTCCACCTGCTTGCGGTGCGCGTCGGAGGCGGACTTGCCCTGCTCGTACCGGCGGATGGCCTCCTCGGCCTGCCCCTGTGCCCATTCGACGGTGTCGGCGAGGCCGTTCAGTGCCGCGGCGGCCTCCTGACAGGCCGCCCCCGCCTGCAGCCACTTGGCCGGATGCAGAGCGAACTTCTCCCGGAAGGTGTCCGCTGCCCGGCCCTTCCAGCCCCCCGAGTCCACGGCCTTCATGCCCACGCCGACCTCCTCGAAGGCGGCTGCGAACACGAGCAGGTGCTTGGCCTTGTCACGAATAGTCGACGGCTTGCCGTGGACCAGATCGGACGCCTCGACGTCCGGGCCCAGCTGCCGCTCGGCAACGTGCGCACCGAGATACGAGGCGGCCCGGTCTCCGCCGTGCCGTATCTTCTGGGCCACGCCGTGCGCGCCGACCTCGTCGAACACGTCGCCGGTGAGGTCGGCTCCCTCGTCGACGAGGTGCCCCGTCTCACGCTTGGCGTGGTCGAAGAGGTTCTTGCCCCCGCCCAGCAACTCGCCGCCGTACTTCCATACCGACATCAGCCCTGCCCCTCCTGCTTCAGGCCGAGCTCCTTGTTCACCGCGGCGTTGTAGTCGTCCTGGTCGACACCGAGCACGGTCGGTACGCTCTCCAGGCCGGGCAGCGCCTCGAAGGTCGCTGCGTCGCGTGCCATTCCCTTGAGAACCTGTTCCGAGGCAGTGGCGCCGTCGCGGAAGGACTTCTCGCTGTAGTCCGGATGCAGCCACGCAGGCGTGGCCAGTTGCTGCCAGCTCTGGCTCTCGATCTGCTGCTGGGAGGCATACGGATTGCCCTCCAGCGAGTTCAGCCCGACCTTGAAGGAGTTCTTGACGAGCTGGTCGGTCTGGTTCATGGTTCCCGCCGACAACCCGACCGCCTCCGCGAAGGCGTTCCCCTCGTCGACCAGGGCCCGCACCCCCCATTGCCAGCGCTCGCAGAACGAGTGGAAGACGGCCCCGACGGATTCGCCTCCGATCGTCATCCCGTCCATCTCCAGGTCGTCGAAGCCGCGTCCCACGCCCGACCAGCCCACCTTGTCGGTGAAGCCCAGCTTGCCCAGCTCGCCCAAAGCCTTGTTGATCCCGTCGGCGATCAGCGCCAGCCCGACGACCCGCAGATCAGCGGCCCCACCCGGCCCCCCACTGGAGGTCCCCTGCTCCTCGCCGGCACCCCCGCCTGTTGCGGCCATCGCCTCCATCACCGCTCCTCCTGTCTGCCCGACCCGGCGGCGACGCCGGGCGACGCATCAAAGGGACCCGGCGCTGTCGCTGGGCCGGGTGACGAATCAAGGGCGCCGGGCCCGACGACCGCAACCTCTTCAGGCACCACGCCCACCACCGGTGGCAGCACCAACCCCCGGGCACCGTCGGCCGCATCGACCAGGACCCCGCACGGCATACCGGACTCGGCCACCGTGGGCACGGCCGCATCCAGCAACGCGGCACCCCACACGCCCCGGTACGGCCACTTCCGATCTTCTTCTCGACGGGCGGCCGCGAACCGCGCCAATGCGGGCTCCCCGGTGAACGCGAGGATCCAGCGCACCCCGCCCATGTCCACCGTCAGCGGAGCCACCTCGCCGGCACGCCCAACCGACGGCCCCACCGGGACGAGTACCTGCGATCGCCGGAACTCACCCAACCGCGCCAGGAATCGGCCACGCGCGCGTGCGGCTTCGTGTGCGAGGGGGGCCTTGTCCTGCGGCTTGGGCAGCGCTGGTTCAGTGGCGGCCTCTGCCTCAGCGACACCTGTCGGTGTTGTCCTTGGAGCCTCTGCGTCCTCCCCGAGGTCCGGCGGTCCGGGAGCCACGTCGGCTCCGGGTTTCCCGGTACCCCGGTTCCTGTTGCCGGCTTGGAGAACCGTCTGATCGGCGATATCCGCCAACCGTGACCGCGGCGACCCCGACACGGCCGGGTTCGCTCCGGCCTGGTCGCTGCTTTCCATGTCCCCTGAGTCGTTCACCACTAAGTCCCCGTTGCAGGGCGGTCGGTGTGACCTGCCCAGCGATCAAACTTCGGCAGCTTCGCACGCGGAAATCAACGGTCGCAACGCGGTACCGGCTAAGCGTGGGCAAAAGATTTACCAAGATCATAAAGCGCACGCCTGGCTGGAGCCGACGCACGGTACCCGTTCACCGAAAGGGCGTCCTGCTTGTCACCTGTGTCAGGGCGGCACGCCTACGTCACCGACGTCGCCGCCCCTATGAGGCGATGCCTTTGCGGAGCACGCTGCAGCGCACGACGTCCCGCCACTGCCCGTCCCTGAACACAGTGCTGCGCAGCACGCCTTCGCGGGTGAACCCTGACTTCTCCAGTGCGCGCTGTTCGGTGATGTTGTCCGTCTCGGTGTCCGCCTCGAGCCTGACAACCGGTCCGCGGCGACGATCGCGCCCGGGTCTGTGGCGGTTGGGCAGGCTGCCGCGACGGCGACCACCTCCCGGCCCTGCGCGTCGCTTTGGGCAGAGGCGACACCGCGGTCGTGACAGGCCCAGCGCGCCGTCCCGATTCCGTCGTGTCGTTCGTCCGGGGCTCGGGTACGGCTTTGCCATCGGTCGTCGTGGGAGGGAGCCACGGGGTGGGGAAAGCGAGCCGGTGTTCGAGCGCGCCCTCGGGGTCTTTTCGCTCGTGCAGCCGGGATGCTGCCTCCAGGAGCGTGGCCGCAATCCGGAAGCCGAGGTGCGCCCGGGCGGGGTGCCCCGCCCGCTGGAACGGGTATCCGTCGGCTGTTCGGGCACACGAGACATCATGCACGGACTACATGCGCGTCCCACCAGCAGCAGTCTCATCGCCAAGGTCTCCACAGCCGAGACATCGCCGCCCGGTCACGACGGCGCCAAACACTCACACCGAGGCCGACGCACCGGCCGCCTACGCCGCCGCGTCCTCGCCTACCGGGCAATCGATTTCCTGTCCACGCACATCCCGGACGACCCCGGCCCGGGCGACGAATGCCTGCTCCTCGTGCACACCCGCCAGGTCGTCGGCCAGGTCCGCTACCGGATCTGCACTGACTGCGCCCAGGGTGTCATCACCGCCGTCGTCATCGACGAGCGCTTCCACAGCACCGGCCTGGGCACCCGTGCGCTGTCACACCTACGGTCCCGCCACCCGGGACTGACCTGGTGCAGCACGCTGAGCAAGCGCACCACCCGTGATCTCCTGCGCCGGATGCGCATTCTCACAACCACTTCTGCCACGCCCTGCCCCCACGTTCATCAGACACTCTCTGCCCCGGCCGGCCCGATACTCGCCAGCGGCTGACCTCAACGCTCAACGCTCAGCGGTCGCAGCGCACCTATCGGCACAGCAGTTCATGCATGGTCTGTCGTCGTCGCGCCACTTGGTGAACTGGTACATGGCCGCGCCGCGCGGCGGAGCCGGCATGGCTGAGGGGTGGCAGGGCACCCGAGGCGAAGGGGATGGGCTGACCGCGCTTTCGGTGCCGCTCGTCGACGTCAAGACCTCTTAGGGGTGAGAAGGTGAAGGGCTTCCGCAGCTTCATCCTGCGCGGCAACGTGGTCGACCTGGCCGTCGGCATCGTCATCGGGGCGGCGTTCACCGCCGTGGTGAACGGCTTCGTCAGCGCCTTCCTGACCCCACTCGTCGGGCTGGCCACCGGCGCCACGGGCGACATGAGCCGTAAGACCTTCACCGTAGGCGCCACCAAGTTTCCCTACGGCGCCTTCGTCAACGCGGCGATTAGCTTCTTCCTCCTCGCCAGCGCCCTGTACTTCCTGGTCGTGCTCCCGATCAACAAGCTCCACGAACGCCTCGCCCCGCACCAAGACGTCCAGGCCCCCAAACGGGACTGCCCCGAATGCCTCAGCCCCGTACCCGCCCAGGCCCGACGCTGCGCCTCCTGCACCGTCCCCCTGCCCGCCGTACCGGCTCAGGCCGGAGAGACAACCCAGCGCGCCGGGTGACCCGACCTCCATGGCCCGGCCTGGGCTGCCGGGCACGTCCGTGGTGACGGGAACTACCGACGGCGTCCGATGCCGAACCGGCTGCTTGGCTTCACGGCCGGCACGGAGCCCGACGACCACGACCTGGGCCGGTCACGGGGAGGCTTCATCACCACGATCCGCCTGGCTTGCGAACAAGGCCAACGGCCGCTGTAGATGGTGGCTTGAGCAACACGACGACCACCTGCACCGGCGTCGCGCACAGCCTGTCCATCGGGGAGCTGTGGCTGCCCGGGTCCCACTGCGACCACCTGCTGATCAGCCCCCTCCTTCCACGGCCCCGGTCTGGAGAAGTGCCCGCTGGCCGACGGACACGCCCGCATTCTGGGTGTTGCCGGTGACGGCGGCCGTGATGGAGTACCGCCGCACGCACGGTCACGAAGCCCTTGAACGGCTCTTCGACGAGTACGCGATCGTCCCGACCGACCCGCCGCGGCCGTCCGTCGTCACCGACCCGAGGTGGCCGTCCGTCGTCTGAGTCTCGCGGGCACGTTCCCGGCACCGGCGACAGGCGGGGCCCGCTGCGCGGTCGACGGCATGGAGGGGCGTTACCGCGCAAGGGCGGTCCGCCGTTCACCCACAGAGCGGCGTCGCGGCGTCGCCCGCCGGCTCCTCCAAGAGGTGGAGCAGGAAGAGGACGGGATGGGGTTGCCCTCGTACGGGGTAGTCGAGCGGGACGACGCGGGCGGTCCGGCGCGCTGCTTTGAAGGAGGCTCAACGTATGCAATTCGACGACGACGCTGCTCTGGACACGTCCGAGGTCGCGGACGGGCGGGGAGGTGCGCTGGGCGGGATCCCGGGCGGCGGGAAGACCATCGGCGGGGGACTGGTCGGGCTCGTGGTGCTGGCCGCGTCCGTGCTGTTGGGTGTCGACCCCGGCATGTTCGGTTCGGGCAGCAGCGACACGTCCTCGTCCGGCAAGTCAGCCGCGGACCTCGCGGCGGACTGCCGGACCGGTGCCGACGCCAACCGCAAGGAGGAGTGCCGGATCGTCGCCGTGGTCGACAGCGTGCAGGCATTCTGGAAGCAGACGGAGACAGCCGTCGGCAAGTCCTACCAGCAGGCCCCCACGTTCCTGTTCACCGGCAGTGTGAACACCGGTTGCGGGGCCGCGACTTCCGACGTCGGCCCGTTCTACTGCTCAGCCGATGACAAGGTCTACCTCGACCTCGGCTTCTTCAACGACCTGAGCAGTAAGTTCGGCGCCAAGGGCGGCCCGTTCGCGGAGGCCTACGTCATCGCGCACGAATACGGCCACCACTTCCAGGACCTCAGCGGAACGATCTCCCGCGGTAGCGGAAATGGCCGGAACAGCGGCTCGGTGAAACTCGAGTTGCAGGCGGACTGCTACGCCGGAGTGTGGGCCCACCACGCCACCACCACCCCCGACCCCAAGAGCGGTAAGCCACTGATCACCGATTTGACGAAGGACGACATCAACCGCGGGCTGGACGCGGCCGCCGCCGTCGGAGACGACCGTATCCAGCAGCGCTACCAGGGCAAGGTCACACCCGACACCTGGACCCACGGCTCCGCGAGCCAGCGCCAGCAATGGTTCTCCACCGGCTACCGCTCCGGCCGCGTCGCCGACTGCAACACGTTCAGCTGACCACGCTGACAACCACGGCACCACGCCCAGCTGTGGGCCACGCCGGACGTCAGTTTCGTGGCCGACCCCGCCACCGGTGTGCCGGTCTACGTGACCATGACCATCGGTGACACCGCCCAGTCCATGTGGCTGAAGGTGGGCGGCACGAGCCTGTCCGCCCCGATCTGGGGTGCGATCACCGTCTCGGCCGACCAGCTCCGGGCTGCTGCCGGCAAGCCGCACCTGGCCTCGAACGGTCCGGACGGCGACACCGCGCACACCGGCGTCTACGCGACGGCAGCTCCCTGCGGGACGTCACCGCCGGCTCCAACGGCCGCTGCGGCACCGAGTGCACGGCCGGACCCGGCTACGACACCGTCACCGGCCTCGGCTCACCCGCAGCGGGTGTCGACACGGCACTGGCGGCCATGAAGTAGGAACCATCCAGAGGGAGCGCTGCTTCGCCCCGCCGCTGCGCGGCGGGGCGAAGTGCTGTCAGACGCCTCGTTCGTGGGCCTCCCGGCATGGACGCCGAGCCGGGAACGGATCGGACAGTCGAGGCGTTCGTGGTGCGACAGGCCCGCTGAACCGTCAGTCCAGGTCGGGCAGCGGGCCCCGGGTGACCTCGTGTGCGTCGTCCGCGGGGATGCCGAGCATACGCAAGGCCCTTTCGGCCATGTCGGAGGCGGCCTCGTCGCCGTCGAGGTCGGGGCGGGCCAGCCGGAGCGCCACGAGGGACATGAGGGCGCCGCCCACGGCGGACAGGGCGGTGGTCGCGTTGGCGAGTGGAAGCGACCCGCGGCGATGCCGATCTCCAGGTCGCGCAGCGCTCGCGGGGCCAGGCCTCGAACACGCCAGGGTCAGTGACGCGTCCGGCCGGTGCATGTCTGTCGGCGCTTGCGCCGCGTTGTGTCTGCGACCGGCCCGTACGACAGGTGCACGGGCCGGTCGCAGTTGCGACAAACCGTCTATCTATCAAAGCGGGCCGCGTTTCAGATGGCTAGAAGATGCCCCTATAGCCTTGCCAGCCAGTCCCGATCTTCGTCCGGGACCCGAAGGACCCTGTGCCGGAGCCGGCGTTGAGGTACATGTTGCCCGAGGTGTCCCGCGCAACCAGATCGCTCTTGCCGTCCCCGGTGATGTCACCGATCCCGACCACTACGTTGTACGAGCCGCCCCAGTTGGAGAACAGCTTCACGCGCTCCTTCAACAGGCCGTTGCCCTGGCCGCTGTAGCGGTACAGGGTGCCCGCCTTGTCCTGGGCCAGGACATCGCCGATCCCGTCGCCGTCCAGGTCCCCGGCACCGACGACCTTCTTGTAACCCGTCCAGGCCGAGCGGATCTTCTTGGCGGCCGCCAGCGTGCCGTCGCTCTTCGCCTCGAAAAGGTATGCATCCCCGGTGGACGCCTTACGCGCCAGCAGATCGGGCCGGCCGTCGCCGGTCAGATCCCCTGGCGAGGTGAGCACGTTGTAGGCGTTCCAGCCGGTACCGAGCTTCTTGTACGGCGTCGATGCGCTGAGCGTCTGCCCGCACGGGACTCTGTAGCCGCGCAAGGAGCCATCGGCCATGCGGACCAGGACGTCATTGCAGCGGTCACTGTTCAGATCGCCGAACGGGACCGCCACCGCCTTGGTCGACCACCCTCCAGCCGGCCATTTCCGGGAGAAGGTGCCTTTTCCCGTGCCCTGCTGGAACGCGAAATCGCCCGAGGAGCTCAGGGTGAGCAGATCGCCGACCCCGTCGGGAAGCCCGTCCTCGCCCACGTGGTCGTGGCGAACCGGGCGACCGTCATGCAACTGGACCGTGCCCCGGACCTCCAGCGGCTGCCCGGCGCCGTCGGCGGGATCCACGGCCAACGTCCAGTCGTACGCGCCGTTTTGCAGTCGAGTCCGAAGGCCCTGTCTGTCGCGGCTCATGCCGGACCACCCGACGCTCAGCTCGCCCCGAGCGGCATTGCCGCTCGTCACGTCGACGATGCTCCCGGTCGCCTTGCTGCGTACGGTCAGGCGCCAGCCCGAAGCCGGCTTGGACAGCAGCAAGGTGGTCAGGGGGTCAGAGGACGTGTCGAGCTCCCGGGCTGTGACGGACGCGGCGTTCTCGGCCGGCGCCAGGAGCCGCAACGGCTGCTGGGAAACTCCCGACGGCACGAGGTGCACTCGTTCCTGGTCATCCACGTAGGCGGCGTTGCCGCCGGACTCGTCCACCGTCCAGCGGACGTCTCGCTGGGAGGCGCCCGTGTCGGGCAGGTCACCGACCACCTTGCTCACGGGCGTGCCGTCGGCGACCGTCGTCAGGACGAGCTTTCCGGCCTGCTTGTCGTGAGTCACGACGTACCCGTCCCCGAGCTCGGCTTCGTCGGCAGGGACGAGAACGGATTTGGCCGTCGTACGGTCGTAGACGCCGGCCCGTCCGTCGCACGTCCAGTACACCCAGCGCCCCAGCGCCTGCAGCTCGGTGGGTGTGCAGCCGGCGTCGGTCGTGACGGTCTCGGTCGTCTTCTTCGTCGACAGGTTGTACGCCGTGAGGGCGCCGGGAGTTCCGGCCGCAGTCCACAGGACGTCGCCGGAGAGGGCGGCGGCGGTCGGGGTGCGGGTGACAGCCGGGGCGCCGTCGTTGCCGATCTTGTAGACGTACTGGTGGGTCCGACCGGTGTAGATCAGGTAGCGGCCCGAGACAGCCGTGATCCGTCCGCCGTCGCTCACGCCCCGCTCCCAGAACCACGACTTCGACCCGAAGACGCTGATGTGGTCGGAATTCCCCGCGGAGCCGTGCTCCAGCCAGGCGATCTGTCCGTCGGGGGTGCCGTGGATCGCGGAGCAGGCGGTGTCGCTGTCCGCGCAGTGCGGCACGACCACGCTGGAGTCCAAGAAGGGGGATGCGTCGCTGAACTCAGGGGTGCCGGACGGGGAGACGGTACGTACGCGGCCGGTGCGGTGGCCGTTGGTTCCGTAGCTGGTGCCGTAGTCCGTGACGACCAGCCGCCCTTGGTCGAGCGAGAGACCCTGGATCCGGTAGGGCGGCTTCGGCAGCGCCTTGACCATGCTGACGACCGGCCTGCCATCGGCCGCAGCCTGGATGCGCTGGATGCCCCAGTCGTCGGTGCCCGTGCGGCCGATCTTGACCGCCGTCCCGTCAGAGCCGACCGCGAGGCCGTAGCTCGACGACGGCATCAGGGTGATCGCATCACCGCCGGTGATCGGCTGCGCCCGAACCTGCTTGGTGCCGTTCACCAGCCAGTCACCGACAACGGCCAGATCGTGGGCGACGTTCGTTCCGTCGCTGGTACCGGCCAGCGTGACCTCGGCCGGGGCCCCCGAGAGGTCGGCGCGCGGCAGCACCAAGACCTTGGCCTTGTCGTAGGCGACCACGATGACGTGGTCCGGCGAGACCAGCAGTCCGCTGTAGGCGGCGGGCAGCGGCTCGGTCCAGGTCTGCACCTGTCCGGTCTCACGGTTGACGGCCACCATGCGCGTCCCGCCGTCCAGCGCAGCGCGGAAGAAGACGCTCCGGGTGTCCGCACCGACCGGCATCAGCAGCTCGAGGTTTGCCGGCCCGCCGTTCACCGTCACGTTCCCGGTGGTGCCATCGGGTCCGGGGGTCAGCAGGTGCATCACGTGCGTGGTCGTGCCGTCCTCGACGGTGGTGTTCCGATAGGCGAGCACCAGGTTGTCGTAGGACGTCAGATAGCTGAGGCTGTCCGGCACGTGCGCGGTGCGGAGTGTGCCTTCTCGTGCATCCCAGAAGTCCACCCTCCCGTCGGCGTACTGGTAGGCGAGTACATCGGTGCCCGTAGCCCTCGGCAGCGTGCCGGTTCGGGGCGGTACGCGGACCGGTTCACCGCCTCCGAAGGGTGTCCACCACAGGTCGTTGCTGCCTTCGATCCGGTGAAAGACGCCCTGCGTCCCCACGCCGTCGTGACCGCCGTGCGTCGAAGGCGTCAGCAGTGAGGCTGTCATGTAGGAGTTGCGCAGTGTCGCCGGTACCACCGTCTCCTGCGGTGTGCCGGTCGCCGAGGCCGACGGAAGCATCGGGCTCAACCCCGCAGCGAGTGCCGCGGAGACGGCTACGACGACGGCTGCTCGTCTCGCGCGTGAATGGCTGAAGGTACGACGAACCAAGGTGATCCTCCCCGAGAACAAGGAAGGGATGCGCGCCGCCCAGTCGCTCCCGGCCGCAGCCGTCACACCCCCACAGAAGCCCGATGATCTTACATTTTTCGTTGGCTTTACCCGGGATGTTTTTCAGCCGTCGGGGCCGGGAGAGCCGCTATTCCGTCGGTCCTTCTCAGCGTGCCGACTTCCACAACCGTCCATTCGGCTGGTGGACAAAGTTCCGCCAGCGCACCATCGCCGGCCCGATCGAGCCCGGCCACAGGTACTTGGAAGGCGGTGTGGCTTCGGTGATCACAGCCATGCCGACCACCGGCCCGCCCTCGTGCGCAACGGACCGTCGCGCCTTCTCCAGGTGCCAAGCCGGGCGCGCCCTCCACCCGTATGCGCGCGACGTTCACTGACCGTCCGCCATCGGGCGCCCGGTTGCCGATGTCCCAGAGCGGCCGTAGTTGTCCCTGCCCGGAGAAGGCGGTCTGACGTGGCGAACCTGGTGATGCGCGGTCGCATCGGACCGCGCCACGGGGATGTCGCCGCGCGCATTCGGGCAGCGTGCCCGCGCGTGATTTCCCGCTGCCGTGTGGCCGGGCGCGCTTGGCGCCCCACTCGGATCGGGGACGGGCGCCGGCCCCGTCTCCATGACCGGCCCCGGGTCGGGCCAGTGGCTCAGTCGCCTGGGCAGATGATGAAGAGCGGGTAGGGGAGTCGGCGGGGGTGGTCGCCGATCTCGTTGAGCGCAGCGCGGATGTCGTGCAGGTGGCCGGTGGTCATCTGTAGCGGGGGTTCGTGGGGCTGGTAGGTGGTGCGGACCGGGTAGTCGATGCCTGGTTCGGTGGTCATCTCGATGTGGCAGCCCAGGACGTGGGTGACCTGCCTGTGTTCGCTGAACTCGATCAGGCGGTCGATGGTCTGGGCGTAGGCGGACCAGTCCTGGACGTAGAGCCGGCCGGGATAGACCGTGTCGCCGGTGAGCAGGAACCCGGTCCACGGGTCGTAGAACGTGACCGCTGCCTCGTGGTGCCCGGGGGTGGCCAGGCACTCGAGCACGCGGCCTCCCAGATCGACTCGCGCCACGGCGTCGGGGTCCTTATCAAATCCGAAGTGCCTCCAGGCCGCGGAGAGGTCTGCGTCGACCACCGTGGTCTGAGGGCGGTCGGCGAACTGGCGGTCGCCCGCGGTGTGATCGGCGTGGGCGTGAGTGTGCAGCACCAGCAGGTGGTAGTCCCGTCGGGGGTGGCGGGCGAGCCAGCCGTCGACGAGCTCGTCAACCACTCGGCGCAGGGGGAAGAACTCGGCGGACGCGGTGGCTCCGGTGTCGATCAGCACCGCCTGCGTGGTGCCGAACAGCAGGAACAGGAACGGTGCCTCGTAGTCGATCGCCATGTTCTGCCGCAGGATGACGGTGTGCTCGTCGTAGGCGTAGACCTGGATGTCCGGGTCGGTGTTGTGCTTGGACGACGGTGAGCCGTGGATCCAGCGGACGTCCAACTCGCGAAGCCGGCGAACCGGGCGGTCGAAATCCATGAAGGGTGTGCCTGCGGACATGACGTCTCCTGAGTGCGTCGTCTTGGCAGACCGGGTACGGCGCACATCTCGTCCGGGGCCGGCACTTGAGAGCCTCCGCCGCGAAGCTACCACGAGGTCGATCGAGGCCTCCGTCAGGTCACCCCACCCATGGCGGCAACACCGGCAATCGGCCGGTGAGCAACCGAAACGTCCCCGCAGCGCACCCCGGAGATGCCGTCCTGTTCCGCGGCCTTGGCCCGCCGGCCGGGGTACAGGACGGCGCCCCGTCGGAATCCGCGCTGGCGCGGGCGGGCGCCCGTCAGCGCCAGCGCGGTGGCCGAGGCAGTCCTGGGGGAGGGGGGCAAGGAGTACCTCGCCGACCCGATCCGCTCGCCCGAAGGGTCGGAGCCCTGACCGGCGGCGTCGGCGCGGACTCGGCCCTGGAGTGCGTCGGCACCGATGAGTCCACGCGGCAGGCCCCGCACTCGTCCCACCCGGCCAGCAACGTCGGCGTCCCGCACGAGGTGGCCGTCGACGGACGCGAGCTGTTCTTCTCCCAGGTCGGCCTGCGCGGCGGTCCGGCACCCGTCCGCCGCTTCCTGCCCGACCTGATCGACCGCGTCCTGCCCGGCCGGATTCAGCCGGGCAGGGTGTTCGACCTCCCCCTGCCCCTGGACCAGGTCGCCGAGGGCTACCGGGGCGATGGACGAGCGCCGCGCGGTCAAAGCCCTCCTGGAGCCCCGACCGCGCGGCCGCGGGGGGCTACTGTCCGACCGGGTTGAGGTAGGTGCCCGGGTGGGTGGCGCCGTCCTGCTTCAGGATCTGGCCGCCGAACGGCCACTTCAGAGTGAAGTGCTTTGTTTCGTTCGGCGGTGTGACCAGGAACGTTGCGGGGACGAACTTCTCCTTCTGCGACGTGGACCTGGCAACGGGGAGCAGGTTGATGCTGAAGTCCGTCGTGTCCCCCCGCCCCAGGGTGATCTTCGTGGGCCTCTTGGAGGAGCGCACCAGGGACCAGGTGCCGTCGGTCCGCTGGGCGCCGACCATGTCGACACCGGCAAAGCCGGACAGGGTGCAGGTGCGGTTGCTCTTGTTGGTGAACCAGATGAACGCCTGCGTCTGCTTCCCGGGCCGTCCCATCTCCGGCTTCGCGTCGTCCCCGGTGGCGAAACCGGCCTTCAGGTCGGCGGTGTGGCAACGCGTCGGCGCGGCCTTGGCGGTGGCGGTGGCGGCCGAGGCCGGGACGGCGGCGATGGCGGTGCCGGCGGCGACGATCGCCGCAAGGGCCACGGTGGTCATTTTGGTCTTCATGACGTGTTCGGTTCCCCTCGAATACGACTCGGTGCGCGAGGTCAGTGCGCACCCACGCACCTGTAGACGCTCGATGTCCGGCGGCGGTTCGTTGCGCGCCGAGCAACCTTTTCCGCCGCGTACGGTGGGGGCATGGCGCCGCCTCTGCCCCGAGCTGCTGGCACATCTGGCCTGGGTTCGCGTCTGCCGGCTTCTGTTCCGAACTCTGGTGAGAACTGATCTTCGATGTGCCGTCCCCTACTGTGCATCGTGCGGTGGCGCAGGATGCAGGCGGTCGTCATGTCGCGGGCGATGTGGGTGAGCCGTTCCTCGAGGGTGTCGTAGAGGCCCGCGGTCCGCGCCGAACAGTCGTCGGCCACATGGTCTGGGACCTGGAGCAGGTGGCCGCCGTGCGCCGCGACCACGCCCCCAGGCCGCCCTCGCACTCCTCGGCCATACCGCTCCAGCCCCGACCCCAGCCACGGGTGAGCCGATCCCCGAGCGTCGTGTGCTCGCCGACGGCACAGCAGGATCCGCTCTGCTCGACGAGAAACCGGGCGGTCAGCAGGTCCACGTCGTCTTCGCCCAGCGGCAGATCGAGAGAGCTGAGCAAGCTTCGAAGGGCCGCATCCCAAGAACGTGACGTGCATCAGGTGCGGTTTTCAGGACGTGCCTGGTTTGCGGGCAGGCCGGGGGCTGGGGTCGGATGCGCAGGAAGGTGCAGTGCTGGGTGGTCGGGTTCAGCACTGCGACTTACAGCGGGCTGCGGGCGGCGGCCTGGATGCGGGCGAGCCAGGTCTGGCTGAGTACCAGGATCGTCAGCTCTGCCGGCCACCGGGTGAGTGCTTCAGGGTCGGGGCACACCATCCCGGCGAGCCGGAACTCCCGGACCACCTTCTTCACTGGTCCGCTGCCCGTTGCGGTGGACCAGCCAGGCTCACGGCCCGCTCAGTCAAGGAGGGCGAACGACGCCCGCTCTTGCCACTTCGCGCCGTCATGCACCATGAGCTCAACTGACGAGACGCGCGACGTGAGGGGCAGCCTGCCGAGCAGGTCGGCCTCAATCTCATCCAGAACTGCATCGTCCTGGCCGTCAGCGACGGTCAGGTGGGGCACAATTTCGGCGAACTGGCCCCCATAGGGAGGGGCCTCGGGCCAACGGTCGGCGATCATCTCAGTGAGCCGCCGCAACTGCGTGTCTGGCTCAGGTGCGAGATACAGCACCGCTGGAAACCGCCCACAGCTCTCAAACCTCAGGTCAAAGGCATGATGACTGCCGAACGTGTCAGCGAGAGCCGAGCAGACACGTGCATCTATTCGGCTCTCGTCGAGGAACGGGAAGAGCACTGTGACATGCGCTGGCACTCCTGCTTGGGCTGACGGATCGAACCGCTCACGCCAGGCGCGGACGGCCGGCTCCGCATCCGGGATCCTGACGATGAGACCCGCCTGACCTGCCTGAAACCTACTCGTGCTGTCATCTGCCATGACACAGCATGCTGCCACCTTAGACCGTGTCCTACATGGTCAGTTGACGGTTGTGTTGGGCATGGGGAGTGGACGGTGGGGATGGATCGTTCCGGATGGCTTGTGGGAGTTGGCAAGGCCGTTGCTGCCGCCGGCGCGGGTGCGTCCGCAGGGTGGCGGGGTTGCGAACATCGATGATGAGGCGGTGTTTGCCGCGATCATTTACGTGCTGGTCAGCGGCTGCGCATGGCGGGCGTTGCCACCGTGGTTCGGAGCGTCGAAGTCGACCGTGCACCGCCGCTTCGCCATCTGGTCTCGCATCGGAGTATGGGGGCGGCTGCATCAGAAGGTTCTCCAGCTCCTGGATGAGCAGGACCTGGTCGACCTGTCTCGTGCGGTGGTCGATTCAAGCCACGTGAGGGCTAAAAAGGGGGGCGAATTTGCAGGTCCGAGCCCCGTGGACCGGGGTAAGCCCGGTTCCAAGATGCATGTCCTGTCCGACGCGAACGGACTGCCCCTGCGGGTCGGGCTCTCCGCGGCCCACATCCACGACAGCCTCGCCCTGAAGCCGATGCTGTCCCATTTCCACATGGGACACGAATCCCACGCGGCCGACTCGAAACCCGTCCGCCTCCATGCAGGCAAGGCGTACGACATCCCTCACCTGCGGCGATGGCTATGGGGCACACGCATCGGCGTCCGCATCGCCCGCAAGGGCATCGACTCCAGCGAGCGGCTCGGCCGACGCAGGTGGGTCATTGAACGCACCATGTCCTGGCTGACCGGCTACCGCCGTCTCAACCACCGTTACGAGCGGAGACCAGGCATCTACCTGGCCTTTCTCGGGCTGGCATCCGCCCTCTGCTGCTACAAGCGGTTCCTCAAACTGACCGAACGGGCGCAAGAAAGGCACGCCGCTGGCCATCTTTAGGCGGCGAGCAGGCCGGCGAGCACCAGAGCCGCCATCGCAGAGAAGACCCGCGGCTTCCTCCAACCCGCTCCCGAAGCCTGGCGGGTCAGCTCCCAGACCGTCACCAGACCGCCACCAAGGCCCAGCGCGCTCCGCAGCAGGAAAACGGTGGTGTGCACAGAGAGCCTCCAGGACCTTCGGACGGAGGGGGAAGGCTATCCCTGGTAGGGGTCCGTGGATGGCCAGCCCCAATTTGGGAGATCGCGTATGCGGAACCCGGCTGAGCTGGCAAAGCGCTGACCTGCGCGTTCCTGGGCTGCGCGCCGTGGTTCCCCGCTGTTCCCCGTCGGCCGCCGCCCTATCGGGCACGCATGGGGCACGGTGACTGGCTGCGTCCGGCTACGACGACAGAGGCGGCTTCCTGCGTCGGACGAATCGACGGCAGGCTACCCAGAGGTTGATCAAGAACAGCACTGATCCGGCGATGGGCCAGCCCACGGACCCACCATCGCGGTAGGTCTTGATACCGATCACCAGCAGCAGTGAACCGACCGCCACGCCCATCAGGTCGAGGAAGACGTCTGCCTGCCTCGCGATCTTCGAGTGGTTGACCACGGCTTGATCGTGACAGGTGAACGTGGTCGCCGCCAAGGGTCGGTCCTCCGGTTCCTCAACCCACCACTTGCCCCAGCCCCCATCCCATCCGCCGTCGACCCACACACCGTGGAGCGGGCGTGGTTCATGGCGTCCATGTGGAGCGCGCCACAGTACGAACGACATGGACGCCATGGGCCGCGTCTGCTCGGCTCTGCCTGGGTCGAGGGCGGACGGGATGGGAGATCCCGTGCACGCCCCTACGGACCCGCGGTCGCGTCCCCCTCCATCCCGGTGCCGGCCGATCCCCCGGCGGAAGCATCGTTCTGACCGTGGCCTGCCCGTTCACATCTCTGCCGAGGGCATCCGGGGCTGGGCTGTGGTCTGGTCGGTGGAAGGTTCCGAGATAGTGCAGCCCTGCCTCGTACGCCGTAGCGCGATCAGATCGCGGTCGACGTCGTCCACGATGAAGAACCGCTCCAGCTCCAGACGTGTGGGCTCCTCGACGAACTCCCCGTACGCCTTGTCGACGGTCACGCAATCCCCCACCGCCGTGGTCACGTAATTCCCCAGGCCGTGGGCCGTTGCATTGCATGACGTGGAGTGAGTCCGTGGGCTGGGCCTGCGCCATCGTGGCCTCTGCCGGCGCCGGTGGTGGCTGTCGCGGCCTCGGCCTGAGAAGCTGTCCGATCTCGGTGCCGGCTATTCGGGGAGGGACATTCGAGGTGCATCGCGACGATCAGTCAGTGAACCTTTCGACCGCACTGTCGCCGGAGCGGGTCGCTGAGATCAACGAGGTCATCGACCGGATCACACGCTGGGCGAGGGGCCGGGAAGACATTGTCGGCCTGCTCTTGGTGGGATCGTGCGCCCGCAACGCCGCGCGACCGGACTCCGACATCGACGTCGTCCTGCTCACCACGGACGAGTCCCGATACCTCCGTGAGGATGCCTGGGCCGTGGAACTCGGCCTGGGCGAACTGATCCGCACCCAGCGATGGGGACCGATCACGGAACGACGCTATTCCACGGCCTCCGGCCTGGAGGTCGAGCTGGGCATCGGTTCTCCGACCTGGGCAAAGACAGATCCCGTCGATCATGGGACGCATCGTGTCGTCACCGACGCTGCCCGGGTGTTGCACGACCCGGCAGGCATCCTTGCCGACCTTCTCGCCGCCTGCTGACTGACCGGCGGCGTGTCGGTGGGGCCCTTGGGCCGCTTGTTGGGCCGCCCCGTGCGGCGCCGCCCCGATACTGGCCTGGTGACCGGTACCGGGGCGGTGGGCGTCTTACTACTCGGCGAGGAAGACCACCGACTTGAACAGCCGCAAGGGCCCGGCCTCGCTACCTGCCGCCAGAGTCGTGCTCGTGCCGGCGCAGTCCGTCTCCAGGTAGAGCTGAGCGGTCTCGTCGGTGTTGTTCACGGGGCTGAAGGCGTTCTGGAGCGGATGCCCCACGATCTCGGGGATGTGAGCCACATGTCGGACACCGGGTCTATCCGTTCACTCCGCCGGTCTCGACCCGGGGGCGCACACAGGCGCTCAGGGGGCGCGGCGCACGGGAAGTGCTTGAAGAGCACGCGGCTGGGCCCTTCGCTTCCGTGCCCCACATCATGGGGGTAGGCAGCCTTCAGTCGGAATGCGCGTCCGTTGCGGACTGGCACCGCGGTCGCCGGTCCGGCCGGTGCGACCAGCAGGCCAGGTGTGCCTTGCTGGCCAGCCCTCCGCGCGAGCGCCCGAGACCCTCGTCAAGCCGGCGCTGATCCGGCGGCCTGCCCGGCAGGGGCCACGACCCGATGTCATCGTGCTCACCGTGCACCCGGCCCTGTCCGTCATGGGGCCCGATCCCGACCGCACCCATGTCGTCTCTGTTACGACTTGCTCCGGCTGCGGCCCGTGTGGGCAAGGGCGTCGGCTAGCTGGTCGCGGGTCATGATGGAGCAGCCCTCGATCCCGGCGGAGGTGGCCTTCGTGTACCGGTTTTACGTAGCCGCATGGCGGTCCGCCGAATCGGACGCAGATCCCGCAGGGGCCTGCGAGGCTCCGGAAGCGACGACCACCTGCGCCGGCTCGCTGCTCTCGCTGACGGCGACTCCCGGGTTGTCCGCTCCGGCGTCGAAGACGCATCATCAACCAGGATGAAGCCGTGCGAAAGCATGCCGCGAGGCTCCTCGCAGCCTTCTCGGACTTCACGGTGGCCTGACCTGCCTGACGCCGTCGGCCGCCTCGGCACCGACCAGCACCAGTGCGGGTTTGCACTGATTGGCAGAGCCGGCGGCACGCGTGCTCTGGGCCGATCGCCGGGCCGGATTCTGAGCATGGGAGTTGTCCCTCCGGGTCAGGTATCGCGCACAGTCACATGAGACTGAGCGCGATAGGTGGCGCTTGAGCACGTTAGTTGGCGGCCGGGCGCGAAAGTCGGCGCGTAGGTGAGCCGGGACACGGTAGGTGGAACCTGGTCACGCATGTTGGAACCAGGGCTCTTGGCTTCGGGGGAGCCGGGTGTCACTGGCGCCGGGTGGGATGCGCCCGTGACTGTCATGACGTGGCCCGCCAGGTTCCCGCCGTTGGCCGGACGACGGCGGGACCTGGGTGGCGGCCCGTGCGGTGGCTGGGCTGAACCGCTCCCTGGGCGGCGTGCGGGATGTCCCCTGCGGGGTCATGATGAGATAGCCCGGCCGCCGCGGGAGCGCTGGGCGGGAAGGGGCAGGCGATGGAGCTGTTCCCGCCGGCGCCGCTGCCGGAGTGGCGGGACACGAAGGAGACGCTGCACCGCTTCGCGCAGATTGTCGGCAAGATTCGCTTGGCCGCGAGCTCCCGGCGCAACCACTGGTGGAACGTCCCGTTCCATGTCACTGGGCGCGGCATCACCACCCGTCCGATGGGTCAGGTCGACGGGAATCCGGTCTTCACGGTCGACTTCGACTTCGTCGACCACCGGCTCGTCGTCATGACGCTGGACGGCGAAGAGCGGTCCTTTCCGCTTCCGGGCCAGTCCGTCGCGTCCTTCTACGACCAGATCTTGGCCGCTCTGGCCGCGCTGGGCATCCGGGTGAGCATCGCTATTCCCAGGCCCTTCGATCTACCCGACGCCGACCGGCCGTTCGCCGAGGACACCGAGCATGCGACCTACGACCCGGTGGCGGCAAACCGCTATTGGCGGGTGCTGAGCCAGGTGGCGTCCGTGCTGGAGGAGTTCGCGGCGGGCTTCTCGGGAAAGGCCAGCCCGGTGCACCACTTCTGGCACACCTTCGACATCGCCCACAGCCGGTTCTCCGGGCGCCGGGTCGACCAGCCCCGGCAGGCGGACCCCGTCACCCGGGAGGCGTACTCCTCGGAGGTGATCAGCTTCGGCTTCTGGTTCGGCGACGACACCTTTGCCGAGCCCGCGTTCTACTCGTACACCGCCCCCGAGCCCGCCGGTCTGACCGAAGCGCCGCTGAGCCCGGCGTCCGCGCAGTGGGTCGCGCGCGGCGACAGCCACCTGGCCGTGCTGCGCTACGACGCGGCCCGCGCCGAGGCCGATCCACGTGCGGCCGTGCTCGCCTTCTACGAAAGCGCCTACCAGGCCGGGGCCGGACGCGCCGGATGGGACATCGCGGCGCTTGCGTGCCCCGGCGGAATCACGGATCCGGTCCGTCGCTTCTGACGAATTCGGTCAGCGGTGCAGCGCGGTGCAGTGGTCAGGCTTCGGTATCGGTGCGCGCCAGGACGCCCTTGAGCAGGCCCGTGGACTGGCCGTCCTCGATGAGGTAGCCATCCGGGTCGCGCATGTAGCAGCGCAGGTCGGCGCGGCGGCCCATAGGCGGGGTGAGGAACTCGGCTCCCTTGGCGCGGGCTGCCGCGCAGAAGCCGTGGATGTCCGCCACCCGCACGTTCAGGAAGCTGGAGGCGGTGTAGCGGTCCTCCGGCGGGCGCAGTGGTCATGCCGCCGGCCCGTACCGCCCTACCGCCGCAGCACCTGCCTCGACCCCTACCTGCACCTCAAACTCAACGACACCGCCCTTGGACACCACGAACATCGCGAGGAGATCATCCCGCTCCGCATCAAGGGCCCCTCCGACAAGCCGCTGCGCGTACCAGGAGGAACGACCTTCAAGTTTGACGTCCCCGCTCCCTGACGACCGGCAGGGTGTGTCTGCCTCGATCACGATCCGCCCCCGAATTCTGGCGCGCCGTAGGAGAATTTGTATCCGGCGAAGTCGGCGACATGGACGTACCCAAGGCGCTGGTAGAGGGCGTTACTCGTTGGGTTGTCCGGGTCCGTGAACAGGACAACGTCCCTCGCCCCCGCGGCCAGCGCGGCCCTGCTCACCTCGACCGTCACGGCCCCCGCGTAGCCGCGGCCGCGGAGGTGGGCAGGGGTGTAGACGGGGTCAACCCGGACCATGCCGCCGACGACCGAGGTCGCGGCCGCCATCGAGACGGGGGTGCCCTCCGGGGTTTCCCAGAACGTGAAGTGCCTGTCGCCGAAACGCGAGTTCTCCCACGAGCCGGCGTCGATCAAGTCGATGGAGGACTGCTCCCCAACGTCGACACAGAACTCACGGCACCAGCGCACGACTTGCTGACGGTCCTTTCCGCCCGTGAAGCGCCCCTGGCCTTCCGGGCGTGGCTCGGTTTGGGTGAGCGCGCCGAGACGGTACAGATGGGTGCGCCAGTAAGGTGCTGGCGCCGCGCCCGTGTGCTGCTGCCACGACTCGGCGAAAGCGCCAGCGGTGTCATGGTCCGCGATGACGTTGGCGGGTGAGTGGCCGAGGCCGGCAAGGAGTGCAGAGAGGGCGTCGGTCTGCTCGACGGAGAGGGGCGTGAGGCCCAGGCGTCCGCGGGGGGTGAGATAGAAGATCGCGCGGACCTCGCCATGTGCCTCCAGTCGGCCGAAAACGGCGGCTTCGGCGTCGGGGTCGGCCGCCCTACGTATCCGCAGCTTCTCGGTGTCCGTCAGCGGCGTGTTGTGCAGGGCGGCGCGCGAGCACAGGAAGTCTCCCGCTCGGGCGAGGAAGTCATCGACGTCCTGGGTGAGGTGCCAGTCATTCGGGAGCATGCTTCATGATCCCGGATCACCTCGACTCGGGTGCGGCATGCTCAATACCCTTGCTAAACACCTTCAACCACGCTTCAACCACGTGACTGACTGCTCCAGTACCAGTCAGCGGTGACAACGGTTGAGCCCACCAACGTAGCCGACACGAGGCCACAACCGGACCACGCTCACTCGGAACCCGGCCCGTACGACCATGCCACCGGGTGAGCCGGGCCGCCTCTGCGATGCGGCGGCGAGGCCGGCCGCTGAGGGCCGGCCCCGGCTCCGGCCCCGCCGAGAGCGTGGAGTGGCAGCGGACGCACCAGCGGCACAGGGGGCAGCAGTCATGCCGGGCCCGGGGGCAGCCGCCCTCTTACGGGACCGCGAAGACCATGGCGGGGCGCTCTCGTCGCTGCGGATACACGAAGTTAACTTGCCCGACCCGGGCGTGAGACCGGTCCGGCCGACGATCGCCATACCTGTCAGGTGACAGGTATCCGTCGATCGATCGGAGGTGCGGTGATGAGCCGGCCCCAACTCCCCCCAGGGCAGAGTCAGCACGGCGGCGCCACAACCAGGACCGCTCCCCTCGGCTATCAGCAGGAACTCCGGCGCGGAGTGGGCGGCTTCGCGTCCTTCGCCGCGGGCTTCTCCTTCGTGTCGATCCTCACCACCGTCTTCCAGTTGTTCGGGCTCGGCTTCGGCCTCGGCGGCGCGTCGTTCTTCTGGACGTGGCCGCTGGTCTTCGCGGGCCAGTTGCTGGTCGCGCTCTGCTTCGCCGAACTTGCGGCGCGCTGGCCCATATCGGGGGCGATCTATCAGTGGTCGAGCCGGCTGGCCGGTACCACGGCGGGCTGGTTCGTCGGCTGGATCATGATCATCGGGCAGATCCTCACCGTCGCGGCGGCCGCGATCGCCGCTCAGGCGGTCCTGCCGGGCATCTGGTCGGGCTTCCAGATCGCCGGGGGACCGGGCGCCGATCCCTCGGTCGGCTCGGCGACCGGCGCGCGCAACGCGGTCCTGCTGGGCTGCCTGCTGCTGGTGGTCACCACGGCGGTGAACATCCTGGGTATCCGCCACATGGCCGCCGCCACCAGCTTCGGCGTCACGGTCGAGATCATCGGCGTGATCGCGCTCGTCCTGGTGCTGTTCTTCCTGCCCGAGCGGGGGCCACAGGTGGTACTCCACCACACCGGCTCGGCCGGACAGAGCGGTTATGCCGGAGCCTTTCTCGCCTCCTCACTTATGGCGGCGTACGTCATGGTCGGCTTCGACTCGGCGGGCGAGCTGGCGGAGGAGACCCACAGCCCGCGCCGCACCGTTCCCCGGACCATCCTGCGGGCGCTGATCACCTCGGGAGTCGGCGGGGCCCTGCTGATCCTGTCGGGGCTGATGGCGGCGGGCAGCCTGACCGACGGCAAGCTGGCCGCTGGCGGACTGTCCTGGGTGCTCACCGACCGGCTCGGCGGGGTCGTGGGCCGGCTGCTGCTGTGCTGTGTGGCGGTCGCGGTGTTCGCCTGCACGCTGGCGGTGCAGACCTCCGGGGCGCGGATGATGTACTCCATGGCGCGCGAGGGCGCCCTGCCCTTCCACCGGCACCTTGCGAAGGTCTCGGCCCGCACCGGCACACCGGTCACCACGTCGATCGTGGTGGGCGCCGGGGCCGCCGCCGTGCTCCTCGTGAACATCCACCAGTCGGCGATCTTCACCGCGCTCTCGAGCCTCTGCATCGCTCTGCTGTACCTGGCCTACCTGGGTGTGACTGTGCCGCTGTTGGTCAGCCGACTGCGGCGGCGGGCCGCCGGGGGGCTCCCAGCGGGTGTCGACGAGACCGGGCGGCCCCTTTTCTCGCTGGGCCGGTGGGCAGTGGCGGTCAACGCGGTCGCGGTGCTCTACCAGGCCGGCATGACGGTCAATCTCATCTGGCCGCGTGCGGAGATCTACGACCTCACCGGCGGCACCTGGTGGCTGCGCTGGAGCGCCCTGCTGTTCATCGGGCTCAGCCTCGCCGTCGGTGCCGGCTACTTCCTGGGCCGCCGGCTGCACCGCCGTATCGAGCTGCGGCACGTGCCGCACACGCACACAGAGCCGCCCCGCGAGGCCGCAGCCGTCGCCGAGCCCGCCTGAGGGCCCAGCCCGCCCGAGGGCCCGGCGACGCGAGCAGCGACACCGCCCCCGCACCGACGAAGGGACTAGGGGAAATCCATGACCACCGCGGACAGTTCGACGGCCGGCACACCGCACGGCCGGCGCCCGACCGGGCGGGTTACCGCCCGCACCCGTGATCTGCGTTCGACCGACAGTGTCCGCAGCGCCCGGCACGACGCCCGTGCCCAGGGCGGGCGGCCGGGGGAGTGGATGCCGTACCTTCCGGCGTCCGGCAGCCCGTACCGTCCGCCGGGAGTGGACCCGGCCGCCCTGGTGTGGGCCGAGACGGTGGCGCCCGGCGGCTACAGCCACAAAGTGCTCGCCCGCGGCACCCGGCTGCGCTTCGACGACCCGACCGGTGACGCCTGCGCCCACCTGCTGCTCTTCAACGCCCTGGAACCGGTCGAGCGGCTCAACGTCGCCGACACCCAAAAGGTGCCCTGGCAGGCCTACCTGAGCGAGAACCATCCTCTGCTCTCCGGTGACGGCCGGGTCCTGGCCGTCGTGAGCGCCGACTCCTCCGGCCGGCACGACGCCTTCTGCGGAACCACGACCGACGCCTGGAACGAGCGCAAGTACGGTGACGCCCGGCCCGAGGGCCCGTCACCGTCGGGCCGTGGGCTCTTCCTCAAGGCGGCCGCCAAGCACGGCCTGGGCCGGCGCGACCTGCCACCCAGCGTGTCCATCTTCCAGGGCGTGCGCGTCGAGGCGGACGGCACCCTCGGCTGGCAGGGCAGCGCCGGAGCGGGCACACATGTCGAACTCGTCGCAGAAATGCCCCTGTTGGTGCTGGTCGCCAACGTCACCCACCCGCTGGACCCACGCCCGGACTACGTCGTGGGCCCCCTGCGGGTGCACGCCTGGCGCGGCGCCCCGACCGGTCCCGGCGAGCCGCGCTTCACCACCACACCCGAGTTGCACCGGGCGTATCTCAACACCGTCGACTACTGCGAAGCCAGGGGGCTGTGACATGGCGACCACACCGACCGGGAACACACCCGTCACCCACCCGACCGTCTCGGGCGGCATCGTCGCCTCCACCGTCCCCGTCGGCGCGATCCACGCGGAGGGCACCCGCCTGGACCGGGCGGCGAGCCTGGTCGAGGGCGCCGTCGTACTCGATGAGACGGTGGCCCCCACCGCGCCCTGGTCGGCGGTGGTGCGCCGGGGGCACGTCCTGACGATCGTCGACGTGGGCGGCAACCAGTCGGCCGACTGCCTGCTCTACGACGCCCACGATCCCGAGGAGCGCTACAGCGTCCCCGACACCCTGGCCTGGCAGGGCAACGCCTATGTACGCACCGGCACCGTACTGCGCAGCAACGAGGGCCGGGCGCTGATGACCGTCGTCGCCAACGAGATCGACCGCCAGGACACCATCGGCGGCGCCTGCGGCAAGGAGTCCAACACCCTGCGCTACGGCCACCACGTGATGTTCCAGCACGGCTGCCGGGAGAACTTCCTCGCCGAGGCCGGTCGGCGCGGTCTCGGGGTGCGGGACCTCGTCTCCAACCTCAACTGGTTCATGAACGTGCCCGTCGAGGCGGACGGGGCGCTGGGCATCGTGGACGGCATGTCGGCGCCGGGCCGCCGTGTCGCGGTGCGCGCCGAGACGGACGTCCTGGTGCTGGTCTCCAACTGCCCCCAGATGAACAACCCGTGCAACGACTTCAACCCGACCCCGCTGCGGATGCTCGTCGTGGACCCGGCCCCGGCCGCCGACGGCACACGGTCCGTGCAGTCCGCCGACGGCGCACGGTCCCCGCATGTCGCCGACGGCGCACGGTCCGCGCAGGCCGCCGACACTGCGGAGGGAGCCGCATGATCCGTCCCACCGCCGTACTCGTCGCCAACCGCGGTGAGATAGCGCGCCGCGTGATCCGTACCGCCAGGAGAATGGGGCTCGCCACCGTCGCCGTCTTCTCCGACGCCGACCGGGCCGCCGCGCATGTCCGCGAGGCCGACCACGCGGTCCACTTGGGCCCGGCACCCGCCCGCGACTCCTACCTGCGTGGCGACGCGATCATCGAGGCCGCGCTCGCCCACGACGCCGGAATCGTCCACCCCGGCTACGGCTTCCTCTCCGAGAACACCCTCTTCGCGCGCGCCGTGGAGCAGGCGGGCCTCAGGTTCGCCGGGCCGACCGCCGACCAGATCACCGCCTTCGGCGAGAAGCACACCGCGCGCGCCCTGGCCAAGGCCGCCGGGGTGCCGCTGCTGGCCGGGACGGAGCTGCTGGCGAGCGCCGAGGAGGCCGTCACGGCCGCCGCTTCGATCGGACTGCCGGTGATGGTCAAGGCCACCGGTGGGGGCGGCGGCATCGGCATGCAGGCATGCGCGACGGCCGGCGAAGTACGCGAGGCTTTCGCGCGGGTCGCCGCGCTCGCCGAGTCCCACTTCGGCTCCGCAGGTGTGTTCCTGGAGCGCCTCGTGCGTCCCGCACGCCATGTCGAAGTGCAGGTCTTCGGTGACGGCACCGGCCGGATCGCCGTGCTCGGCGACCGCGACTGCTCGTTGCAGCGCCGCAACCAGAAGGTGATCGAGGAGGCCCCGGCCCCGGCGCTGCCCGCGGCGGTGCGCGCCCTGCTGCACGACTCGTCGCGCCGGCTGCTCGCCTCGGTCGGCTACCGCGGCGCGGGCACCGTGGAGTTCGTCTACGACCCCGTGCGCGAGGAGGCCGCCTTCCTGGAGGTCAACACCCGCCTCCAGGTGGAGCACCCGGTGACGGAGGAGGCGTACGGGGTCGACCTCGTCGAGCTCATGCTGCTGCTGGCGCGTGACGGCACGGTCGACGACACGGTGTTCGAGCGGGAATGGGCGCCCGCCGGGCACGCCGTGGAGGCCCGCGTCTACGCCGAGGACCCCGGCAAGGCCTTCCTGCCCTCCTCGGGCCTGATCACCCGGGCGGTCTTTCCCGGCGAGGGCGCGGACGCCCTGCCCGGCGTCCGAGTCGACGGCTTCGCCGAAACCGGTCTGGAGATCTCGCCGTACTACGACCCCATGCTCGCCAAGGTGATCGCCAGGGGCGCCGGCCGGGACGCCGCGTTCGATCTTCTCGGCCGGGCCCTGGACGCGAGCCGGGTGGACGGCATCGTCACCAACCTGGGCCTGCTGCGCGCGCTGACCGCGCGGGATGAGGTGCGCGAGGCGGTACACAGCACCAGCACGCTCGACACCGCCCACGACCCCGAGCCGCGCATCGACGTGCTGGTGCCGGGCCCTTTGACCACCGTGCAGGACCTGCCCGGCCGACTCGGCCACTGGCACGTGGGCGTGCCGCCGAGCGGGCCGTTCGACGCCGTCTCGTTCGCCGAGGCCAACCTCGCCGCCGGGAACCCGGAGACGGCACCGGGCCTGGAGGTCACCGCGGGCGGGCTGACCCTGCGCTTCTCACACGCCACCGTGGTCGCCGTCACCGGCGCCCCCGTCCCGGTGACGGTGGACGGCACCCCGGTGGCCCGGTGGGAACCGGTGCCGGTGCCGGCCGGCGCCACCCTGGTCCTCGGCACGTGCCAGGGGCCCGGACTGCGCAGCTATGTGGCCGTCCGGGGCGGCATCGACGTGCCCGCGTACCTCGGCAGCGCCTCGACGTTCACCCTCGGCGGTTTCGGCGGGCACGGCGGGCGGGCGCTGCGCGCCGGGGACGTCCTGCGGCCCGGCACCGGCCCGGCCACGGACGGCCGCCCGACCCCGCCCGGGCGACGGCCCGCGATCGTCTCGCACTGGCGGATCGGGGTGACCGAAGGCCCGCATGCGGCACCGGAGTTCTTCACCCGCGAGGACATCGACACCCTCTACGCCACCGACTACCAGGTGCACCACAACTCGGCCCGCACCGGCATCCGCCTGACCGGGCCGAAACCCCGGTGGGCCCGCCAGGACGGCGGCGAGGCCGGACTGCACCCCTCCAACATCCACGACACCCCGTACGCGGTGGGTGCGCTGGACTTTACCGGGGACACCCCGATCGTCCTGGGCCCCGACGGGCCGTCCCTCGGCGGGTTCGTGTGCCCCGCCGTGGTCGCCAGCGGCGACCTGTGGAAGCTCGGCCAGCTCAGGCCGGGTGACACCGTCCGCTTCGTGCCGGTCAAGGAAGCCGACGCGGCCGGCCTCGACGACCACCGCGCCTACCCGGTGCTGACCAGCTCCGGAGGTGACGGTGACGACGGGGTGCTGGGCCGGCTGGAGGCCACCGACGCCCGGCCGGCCGTCACCTACCGCCGGGACGGCGACGACAACGTCCTGGTCGAGTACGGCCCCATGGTGCTCGACCTCGGCCTGCGCATGCGGGTGCACGCCCTGCAGGAGACCCTGGCCGCGCACGCGCCCGACGGCGTCGTCGACGTCACCCCGGGCATCCGCTCCCTCCAGATCCACACCGACCCCCGCCGGCTGCGGGCCCGTGACCTGACCGCACTGCTGCGGGAACTGGAGGAAGAGGTCCCGCCGACCAACGAACTGGTGGTGCCCTCCCGCACGGTGCGGCTGCCGCTCAGCTGGGACGATCCGGCGACCCGGCTGGCCATCGAGCGGTACATGGCCGGGGTGCGCGACGACGCCCCCTGGTGCCCCTGGAACATCGAGTTCATCCGCCGTATCAACGGCCTTCAGAGCGCCGACGACGTCTACCGCACCGTCTTCGACGCCTCCTACCTGGTGCTCGGACTCGGCGACGTGTACCTCGGCGCTCCCGTGGCCACCCCCCTGGACCCACGCCACCGCCTGGTGACCACCAAGTACAACCCGGCCCGCACCTGGACCGCGGAGAACTCCGTCGGCATCGGCGGCGCCTACCTGTGCGTCTACGGCATGGAGGGACCCGGCGGATACCAGTTCGTCGGCCGTACCGTGCAGGTCTGGAACCGGTTCCGCAAGGGCGGCTTGTTCCAGGACGCGCCCTGGGCGCTGCGCTTCTTCGACCGCATCGAGTGGTACCCCGTCACCGCGGAGGAACTGCTCGAACTGCGCGCCGAGACCGATGCCGGCCGCGGTGACTTCCCGGTCGAGGAGGGCACCTTCTCCATCGCCGAGCACCACGCCTTCCTGGCCGCCGAGGCCGGCTCGATCGCCGCCTTCCGGCAGCGGCAGAACGCCGCGTTCGAGGCCGAGAGGCAGCGCTGGCGCGCGGCCGGCGAGTTCGACCGTGACGACGATCCGGCACCCGCGACCGCACCCACCGCCGTCACCGTCCCCGACGGCGCGGTCCCCGTCACCGCGCCGTTCACCGCGACCGTGTGGCAGATCACCGCGGAACCCGGCGCCACCCTGGCCGACGGCGATCCGATCCTCTCCCTGGAGGCGATGAAAATGGAGTCGAAGGTGCACGCCCCCGCCGCCGGAACCCTGCTGGAGATCTACGTCAAGCCCGGTGAACAGGTCGCGCCCGGCCAGATCCTCGCGGCGGTGCGAGCATGAGTGTCATGACACCGGCCGCACGCGTGGCAGCCGCCTACGACCGCGCCGTGAACGCCGGCCGACCCGAGATCTGGATCCACCTCAGGCCACGCGGGCAGGCGCTCGCCGAGGCGGCCGGTATCGACCCGGCGCTGCCGCTGGCCGGCCTGACCATCGCGGTCAAGGACAACATCGACGTGGCCGGCCTCCCCACCACAGCGGGCGCGCCGTCGTACGCGTACGTGCCGCGGGCCGACGCGCCCGCGGTCGCGCGGCTGCGCGCGGCCGGCGCGGTGGTCCTCGGCAAGACCAACCTGGACCAGTTCGCCACCGGCCTCGTCGGCACCCGCAGCCCGTACGGCGCGGTGCGCAACGCCTGGGCCACGGACCGCGTCTCGGGCGGCTCGTCCTCCGGCTCCGCCGTCGCGGTCGCACTCGGCATCGCCGATCTCGCACTCGGCACCGACACGGCCGGCTCCGGGCGGGTGCCCGCCGCCCTCAACGGCATCGTCGGCGTCAAGCCCACCAAGGGACTCGTGCCCGTGACCGGTGTGGTCCCCGCCTGCTACACCCTCGACTGCGTGAGCGTCTTCGCCCGCGACCTGCGACTCGCCCGCACCGCAGCCGAGTTGATCGAGGGCCCGGACCCGTCCGACCCGCTCTCGCGCACCGGCGCCCCGCTCCCCCCGCCCCCCGCCCGCCCGCGGATCGCCGTCCCGGCCCCCCGGCACCTCCAGGACATGGCCGACGGCTGGCGGGAGGCCTTCGCCGCCGCGGTCACCCGGCTGGCGAGCACCGGGGCGGAGATGGTCGAGACCGACATCACCCCGTTGCTCCAGGCCGCGGACCTGCTGTACGGCGGCGCGTTCGTCGCCGAGCGGTACGCCGCCGTCGGCGCGCACCTGGAACAGCACCGCGACCTGATCGGCACGGGCCTCGATCCGACCGTCGCCTCCCTCGTGCTGGCCGGCCGGGAGAAGACAGCCGCCGACTGGGCAGCCGACACCGCGCGCCTCGCCGCGCTGGGCTCCGCCGGACGCGCGCTTCTCGACGGCTGTGCGGCGCTGCTGACCCCGACCACCACCTGGCACCCCACCCTCGCCCAGGTGGCGGCCGACCCGGTCGGCGCCAATGCCCGGCTGGGCCGTTTCACCAACTTCGCGAACCTGCTGGACTGCGCCTCGCTCGCCGTGCCCGCGGGGTTCGTGGACGGCCTGCCGTTCGGCGTGATGTTCACCGGGCCGGCCTTCTCCGACCGCGCCCTGGCCGTCCTGGCCGAGCGGCTCGCCAACCCGGGGCTCGACCTGTTCGTCGTCGGCGCCCATCTCACCGGGCAGCCGTTCAACGCCCAGGTGGTGCAGGCGGGCGGCACGCTGGTGGGTCCGGCGCGCACGGCCGCCGGCTACCGGCTGTACGCCCTGCCCACCGACCCGCCCCGGCCGGGCCTGGCCCGGGTCGCCCCGACCGGGCAGGGCGTCGCCACCGGGCCAAGCGCCGAGGCCGCGCGCGGCTCCGGGAAGGGCGACCTGACCCTGACGGGCATCGAGGGCGAGATCTGGCGGCTTCCGGCGGCGGGCTTCGCGACGTTCACCGCCGCCGTTCCCCCGCCGATGACCATCGGCACCGTGGAACTGGCCGACGGGCGGCAGGTCAGCGGCTTCCTCGTCGAGCCGTACGCCATCGAGAGCGCGCCCGACATCACCCGCTTCGGCGGCTGGCGTGCGTACACGGCCTCCTCGTGAGCGACGGCGGCGCAGCAGCCGTCTCCCTGCCGGGTCCAGCCGGGTGCCCGGCCCCGGGGTGGCAGGATGGGCCCATGACGACGACGCGTCCCCGTCAAGGCAGGCCCCGGCACACGCCGCCGTCCGACCCCGGCACCTCCGCCCGCGAGCAGATCCTCGACGTCGCCGGGGCTCTCTTCGTCGAACGCGGAATCGCCGGCACCAGCACCCGCACGATCGCCGAACGGGTCGGCATCCGCCAGGCCTCGCTGTACTACCACTTCGCCACCAAGGAGGACATCCTCGCCGAGCTGCTGGCCACATCCGTACGGCCCAGTCTGCGGATGGTCGAGCGGATCCGGGCGCTGGTGCCCGAGCGGGCCGAGCCGGCCGCCGCCCTCTACGCGGTGGCCGCCCTGGACGTACGCACCCTCGCCGGCACCACCTACAACATCGGCACGCTCTATCTGCTGCCGGAGGTGCGGACCGAACGGTTCGACACCTTCCGCGCCGAACGGGGCCGACTCCAGGCGAACTACGGCGTCCTCGGCGCCCTGGCGGCGACCGGGGAGGTCGCGCGGAGCATGCCCGCCGAACGGATCGGCGAACTGCTGATCCAGCTCGTGGAGGTCGTCATCCAGATACGGCACTCCCGCGAGCCGGAACCGGCCGACACGGACGCCATCGCGTCGTCGTGCCTGCGGCTGTGCGGCCTCGCCGAGCGAGAGGTGGCCGCGGCCAGGGACCGGGCTGAGGAACTGCTGAACGGTTCTGACTGACCGCTGACTCACCCTGCGCATGGCCCCGTTCGCCGTGGCGAGCGCCCGCGCCACCCCCTCCGGAGGTGCCGCGCACACAGCCGCCTCCACCGCGGCCCGTACACCCACAACCGTTTCCCGCCACCACCACGTCGGGCTTCGCACAGCCGGTTGCAGCCGGTGCGCCTCCGTACGCTGGACGAGCGCTCCAAGCTCGCAGCTTGTACGGCAGCATGCCCGCCCCGCGCCTCGACACTTCCGGGCGCGGGGCGTGAAGCTGTGGTGTCCTCGGCTGCGGGAGGTTGCCGGACAGGCGGCGAGAATGCGGGCCTCGACGACGACGCATCGCCGGCCTGGAGCGGCTCGGCGACACCACTTATGGCGACGACACACGGCGCCTCAGGAAGCAGGCCATGACCGGGGCCAGGGCTCGGGCGCCCGGAGCAGGTAGGCGCGAGCAGAGCGCTGAATGCCCGGCCGGGTGCTGTCCGTAGGGCCGATGCAGCACGAGTTCGAGACGGGGATCATCACTTGCCAAGGTCGGTGCGGGCACAGAGCATGGTGTCCAGGCCGGGACTCGCTCGCATCCCGCACGCCGACAGGTAGGCCGCGAAAAGCAGGTTCCGCATCTCCAGGCTGGGGTTTCTCGCCAGCTCGCACAGCAGCGCCGCGGCCTTGTGATGGGGTTCGGTCGCGTAGACCTCATCGTCGAGGATTTCCTCCCCGTGGCGCGTGCTTCCGCCGCGACCGGGACGCCGTAGTCGACGACCCGGCGACGTCCCGGAATTTGCTGGGCCACTGCCAGGATCCACGCGAGATCGATACGGAGGTTCACGCCGCGTCCCTCGGCGCCGCCTCGCCGGCTTGTCCGGGACGCCGGGGTACCGGTCCTCACCGACTTCCGAATCAAACATGTCCGTCTACGCGGCCGGAACGACGCAGCCCCGGCCATGAAAGCCGCGCGGGTCCGACCGCAGACCGGCCGAGGGGCCCCGCCGCGCCCCGGCCGAGGCCCTTGTCGTGTACCGGCCGGTGCGTGCGATGATCCCCGGTCATGGGGAGACAGATGTGGGGGAAGACGGCCGTGGGCGTGGTCCTGGCCGTGAGCGTGGCGGCCATGAGCGGCTGCGGTGGTGATGCGGAGACCGACGCCAAGCCGGAGAAGACCGCCGCGGCGCCCAGCTTCAGCAAAGCGGCCGCGGCGTTCCAGGACCAGGTCGCGTCCGAGTCCTGCGAGTCGATCGCGCCGAACTCGTGCTGGGACGGAATGCAGGCGCTCATGAGATCCGCACGGACGCTGCGCAAGGCGATGAACGCCAACAAGACGGTGGGCGCCGACTTCTGGACCGAGGCGTACAAGCTGATCGACACCATGGAGGCTGGTATCGCGGAGGGGGCCGACCTGGGTGGGGCTCAGGACGGCGAGAGCATCGAACACGCCACGGCCCGCTCGAACCGGGATGAGGTCTTCGGCGGAGCCCAGCACCTGTCCGTCTGGCTCGACAAGCACCCGATCAAGTAGGAGCACCGAGTTCGACAGTGCTCCAGCGGCCGGAGGCCGCATACACGTCCAGTTCGACCATCCCGGGCCGACGCGGACCCCCTCTTCGGCGGGGAGGCTCAGATGTTGCTCAGACCGCTTGCCCGGGCTCTGCGGCGATGGTCGGATCACCACGTGTTCGAACGGCACCAGCCGTTCACCGCAAGGGGGACTCGTGGAACGTGACCGCCGAAGTCTGCCAGTAAGCGCTACGCGCGTGAAAGCCAGAACGGCAGCCGCGTACGCGGTCGCCGGCATGGTCCATCTCGTGACGGCCGCGTTGTTCATCGGCAGCGTGCTGCTGATCGTCATCGGATTGCGCACGGTTGTTCAGCCCATGATAGGCCTGGTGCTTCTGGGCCTGGTACTTGCTTTGCGCCCGCGGATCGGACAGCTGAATCCCGACCTGCCCACGCTGCGAGAGGCAGACGCCCCGGCGTTGTTCGACCTGTTGGGCGGCATAGCCGACACGTGCGGAGTGCGGCCCCCCGATGCGGTCCAGCTCGCTCCGGAGTTCTCGGTCACGGTCACCCACTACGGGTACCTCCGGAAGCGCTGCCTTGTTGTCGGCCTTCCGCTCTGGGCCGCTTACCCGCCCCAGCAACGCGTTGCCGCCATCGCCCATGCGATGGCCTACGCGGCTCCTCGCAATGTCCGTTCTCGCGCGTTCGTCGCCATGGCCCTCGAGTCACTGACCGCCGGGTCGGGGACCATGCGAGCCAACGACACCGCGTACATCTCCTGGAATGTCAATGCTCTCGCCTTCGGTGCGGAAGAAGTGGCGGCCGGAGCACGGACCTTCAACATCCGGGGCAAGACCAGCGAGTGGGTGCTGTGGATCCCGAGGACGGCCGTTGCCGCGACAGCGCGCCTGCTGCTCTGGCTCACGCTGCCGGCCACTCGGGGTGCAGTGTTGGAGGCGGACGACGCGGCAGCCCGTGCAGCGTCCTTGGAGGCCGTCCTCGCCGCGCTGAACGACCAGGACCTTGCTCGCCCGGTCTGCATGGAAGCGCATCGCCTGGTGATCGAGACGAAGACGCTCGCCACCAAACGATCCACCGCAGCCCCCGAGCAGGACTTCTGGGAGAAGCTCGCCCGTCAGGCGGCACGTCTGCGCGAACAACGAGGCGGTGATGCCACCCGTGATTCTCTCGACGCTTCGCGCGTGGCCCGGTTGAGCGCGGCGCCGAGGCACCCGGCGGCGATCACTCTGGATGAGCCCGGCCTGACCCGTATCGCCGACGAGCTTCGCCTGCCCGAGAAGGCGGTGGTGGACAAGATGATGCGTGACGGCGTCGCTGATGCCCAGCAGCCCATGGCCCTGCGTTAACGACTTCGTCCGCGATCGAGGGGCGGGCGCGCTGGCCTGGCGGGTCGGCTGATCTGCAGGCTGGACAGGCCCTGGCAGACCCGTCCGGTCATGTCAGCGGCTTCATCATCTGGCCGCCGGAGCGTGAGTCTTCGGCTGACCAGGTGGTCGATCAGGCTCTGGCGTACCGGCCGATCTCTTTGTGAGATGGCGTCTCAGCTCCGAGGCCGGACGCGCAGGGCCGCGAGGGTCCGCGGATCTTTTCCAGCACCGCGATGAGCACAGTTGCTGTGTGAACGGGTTTACGGCTGCGACCACGACGACCTCAACCGCTCCGTGCAAGGACGTACGCGACGCTCGTCGGCAGACCGTTGGACGGGCGGTGCGTGATGGGCGTGGTGGGGGCACGATGCATGGCGCGCAGGTCCGTGAATATGCCCCGTGCCTCGCGGAAATAACTGCCACTTTGTGGGCTTGTCAGGACGAGGTAAGGGCACATGGTGGCCAGGAGGTTGATAACGATGGTTCCCCTGCTTCTGGTTCTTCTGCTGGCTCTGATCCTCTTCGGTGCGGGTTTCGCGCTGAAGGCGCTGTGGTGGATCGCGGTGATCGTGCTCGTCGTGTGGCTGCTGGGCTTCGTCGTCCGTACGGCGGACAGCGGTGGCCGCAAGGGCCGCTGGTACCGCTGGTAGACGAGAAGACACTCGGCGCGAGGAACGCGCCACGCGAGCGTGAGTGGGCCCGGGCCGACACGGCCGGGCCCACTGGCGTAAGTGGGCTCTGTCTTACGAGGCTTGGGAGAGATCGGGCGTATCGGGCGCATCGCAGGGCAGGTGAGTGATGCACCGGCCCCGCAGGCCCAGCAGTGGAACCCTGCTCCTCCTGTCTGCGGGGCCGCTGCGCCGGACAGCTCCGAGCGGCCGACAGCGTGGTCAGGGCTCCAACAGGCGGAGGCCATCGGCTGGGGCGCGGATGTCGCCGTCGCGGTGCGCCTCGTCGGTGCCCAGGCCGTCCGGGCGCCACTGGTGCGTGGCCCGCGCGCGAAGCCCACGCTGCCCACCTCCGGAAGTGTTGCGGCGGTTGACCACCCACGTCGGCCTGTATCACCGCTCGGCGCAGGTCCCCCCGATGTGAGGGTGCGGGCATACAACCGGCTGCGGCTCGCCTGCAGCATCACATGCTGGCGAATTGCCCGGCACGATTCGCCTGGAAGAGCGCGGTAGCACCTACGACCAGCCCGTGTGCGGAGAATTCGGTGCACCGCCCTGCCCCCGTCCGCGTCCGGACCCAGGTCACCGACCGTCGTACATCGCTGGTCCCCCTGCGCGGCCGCCAGAAGGTCATTCGGCCCGGGAGGTACTTGGGTTGCGGGGATCAGACGACCAGGCGGAACTCCTGGTCGGAGCCGGCCTGTAAGCCCTGTGCGACCGACCTGGCGCTTGAAGGGGGGGCGTACTCAGCAGCCGTTGCCGGTCGGTGTGAACTCCATACGGGCGTGCTTGTCTGTGTCCCGAGCGTCGTCGTAGACCGCGCTGGTGACCCGGTACCAGATGTCGTCCCTGGCCTTGTCGCCGTCCACGTCGTCCAGACGCACGCACCACTTCTCCGGACGGACGATCCGCCGGTAGCTCTCGGTGCCGGTGCGGACCTCTCTACAGGACGTGTACCGCTCGCTGGTGTACCAGGTGCGCGTTCGCCGTCTGGTGCCCGCGCCCGAACTCGACGTGTGCCTGACCCGCCGGGTACCGGTGGTGCACTTCCTGACCAGATGAGGCCGGGTAGCCCGAGCGGTTTGCACGGGGAGGTGGCGGAGCGTGTCCCGGCGCCCGGAGACGGTGTCCGGCTCTGGCGGAGTCTGCCTGGTGGCGGCGCCGCCGCTCTTGTCTGCGGCGACCACGTAGCCCGTGCCGCCGTCGGCACCCCCGCTCCCGCCGGAGCACGCGACGAGCCCCGCCAGCAGGACCGCCGTCACACCGGCCACTCTCAGGTGTCTGCCAAACAATGTCTTCTCCTTGCGGCTGCTGGACGCACCCGGACAAGGCCTCGGGAAGCATGCATCCGAAGCCCGGAGCGTCATCGTCCGCGCCGAGGCAGCGGTCAGGTTATCCGATCGACGGCTTCCCTCGGCTCGTGGCCGTCGTAGGGACATGGGGACATGCGGCGGCCTTTTGCCGAGTGTTGCGCTGACGAAGGGGAAGTACCGAAGTGACCGGCATGACCGCAACGCACCGCCGCCCCGTGCGCCTGAGGCAGCCACCGCCCTGTGAACCGGCGTGTCGGCAAGGGTCAGCTCTCGGGATTGCCATGAGTGCCCGGGTGGAGACGCAGGGCTTCGTCGAGTGTTGGCCTGATCTGCGGCGGGCCGTGGCGGGTGGATGTCTGCTCAGAAGGTGACGGCCTCGGCGACGGTGTGCTGTTTCGTCCTCGCGAGCTGGGAGGCTGTGAAGCACCCGCCAGCGGCACCCCGGCCGGGCCGGTCGAGGCAGCCGCCTACAGCACATAGTCGATGAAAAGGCAGTTCTCTGGGGACACGTCCAAACTCGCGCGCCGCCTCGAAGGCGCGCAGGTCAGGCTTGCGGTAGGCGCTGTCAGTCGAACGCCACGACCAATCGGACTCCGTCGTCGCCGAATCGGCCGGCCAGAGCCTTCATCACGGCGAAGACGTTGGGCCAGTGAGTCTCCGAACCCAAGACGGCGCCCGCGGTCGCGGATGAGTAGACCCCCGCCATCGGCGACGTCACACCGCTTGCCCACAAACATCGCGTCGGGCCACCGACTCCCGGTCGTCCACGGCCTCATGGCGCTCGTCGTCCGTTGTCTGGATGGAGCCGTAGACGAAGCCGTCCGGCTCCCCTCTGTACGGCCACCTGTGCTCGTTCTCGTGGAGGTACGACACCTGGGCGCCCCGCAGGCCGGGGACCCCCGGCCCGAACTCCTCGCCGCGGCGGGTGAGTTCGCCGTCAGCCTGGGCCTTGTC
>NZ_JAJSZC010000015.1:54773-64704 GCF_036815105.1 Streptomyces sp. IBSBF 3136 | reverse complement strand
GGGTGACGGGGGTGCGGGCGGCGGCTCCGGCCGGACCGCGGGCCGGTAGGTGAGCGCGCGCCGCGAACGGCCGCGCCGTGCGAAGCGGCCGGACCGCGAACCGACAGGCCGGCGGGCCGCGAGCCGGTAGCACCGCGAGCCGACAGGGGAACCGGCAGGCCGGCGGGCCGCCAGCCGGTATGCGGAATCGGCAGCTCAGCGGGCCTTCGGCCGATGGGTCAGCGGGCCGCGAACGGCTCGTCCGTGCGGACGATCTCGCGGCCCAGCGGCAGCAGGGAGACCGGGATCAGCTTGAAGTTGGCGATGCCGAAGGGGATGCCGATGATCGTCAGGCACAGGGCGACGCCGGTGGTGATGTGCGCGAGGGTCAGCCACCAGCCGGCGAGGACCAGCCAGAGCACGTTGCCGACGCAGGACGGCGCGCCCGCGTCCCGGCGCTCGACCGTGGTGTACCCGAAGGGCCACAGGGCGTAGACGCCGATGCGGAAGGCGGCGATCCCGAACGGGATGCCGATGATCGTGACGCACAGCAGGACGCCCGCGAGCAGGTAGGCGAGGAACAACCAGAAGCCGCTCAGGACGAGCCAGATGATGTTCAGGATGATCTTCACTGGTGACGACCTGCCATCTTCTCGAGCCGGGCGATGCGGTCCGCCATCGGCGGGTGAGTGGAGAACATCTTCGTCAGTCCCTGACCGGCGCGGAAAGGATTCGCGATCATCATGTGGCTCGCGGTCTCGATCCGCGGCTCGGGGGGCAGCGGGAGCTGCTGGGTGCCGATCTCGAGCTTGCGCAGGGCCCCGGCGAGGGCCAGCGGGTCGCCGGTGAGCTGGGCGCCCGAGGCGTCGGCCTCGTACTCCCGGGAGCGGCTGATGGCGAGCTGGATGAGGGTGGCGGCGAGCGGGCCCAGAATCATGATCAGCAGCAGGCCGAGCAGGCCCGGGCCGTCGTCGTCGTCCGACCGGCCGATCGGGATCAGCCAGGCGAAGTTGACCAGGAACATGATCACCGAGGCGAGGGCGCCGGCCACGGAGGAGATCAGGATGTCGCGGTTGTAGACGTGGCTCAGTTCGTGGCCGATGACCCCGCGCAGCTCCCGCTCGTCGAGCAGGCGCAGGATGCCCTCCGTGCAGCACACGGCCGCGTTGCGCGGGTTGCGGCCGGTGGCGAAGGCGTTGGGCGCCTCCGTCGGGGAGATGTACAGGCGGGGCATGGGCTGGCGGGCCTGCGTGGACAGGTCGCGGACCATCCGGTACAGCGCGGGGGCCTCGAACTCGCTGACCGGGCGGGCGCGCATCGCGCGCAGCGCCAGCTTGTCGCTGTTCCAGTACGCGTACGCGTTCGTGCCCAGCGCGATCAGGACCGCCACGATCAGTCCCGTCCGGCCGAAGAAGCTGCCGATGACGATGATGAGTGCGGACAGTCCCCCGAGGAGTACTGCGGTCCTGAGCCCGTTGTGCCGGCGGTGCACGGTACGCCCTCCAAGTCGTGCAGCAGGGGAACCCTTTGGTCCAGTGGACCCTCCCGCTCTGGTCAACGCCAGGCGGCGGCCGCGAGTTCCCTGGTGCGTGCGTGGGGCGCGCGTCGGCCGTACGGGTGACGTGCTCGTACGTGCTCGTACGGCCGCACGCGCGCGTGGGGGCCACGGGTGCCCCACGCGCGCGTGACGAGTCCTCAGAACAGTCCGGTGGCGGCGAAGCGCAGGACCAGCTGGGGCACGCCGGACAGGGCCACGCCGAGGACGCCGGTGAGGGCGAGCGCCGCGGTGAGGGGCGCGGGGACCCGGTGCCGTGCGGGTTCGCCCTCGGGGGCGCGGAAGAGCAGCGCCGCCCACTGCAGGTAGTAGAAGAGGGCGATCACGACGTTGACGGCCATGACCACGGCGAGCCAGCCCAGGCCCGCGTCGACGGCCGTGGAGAACACGGTGACCTTGGCGAACAGGCCGATGACGCCCGGCGGCAGCCCGGCGAGGCACAGCAGGAAGAAGGCCAGCAGCAGGGCCGTGACGGGGTTGGTGGCGTACAGGCCGCGGTAGTCGCTGATCCGGTTGAGGGACTTGGACCGGCCGACCACGGCGGCCACCGCGAACGCGCCGAGGTTCACGGCGGCGTACATGAGGGCGTAGGCGACGGTGGAACCGATCGCCTTCTGGCCGTCCTTGACGTATCCGGCGGCGGCGATGGGGACCAGCAGGTAGCCGGCCTGGCCTACGGAGGACCAGGCGAGCAGCCGTACGGCGCTGTACGCGCGCGTGGCCCGCTGGCGCAGGGCGCCGACGTTGCCGACGGTCATGGTGAGGGCGGCCAGGGCGGCGAGCGCGGGTCCCCAGACGTCGGCGTAGGAGGGGAAGGCGAGGACGGTGACGAGGATCAGGCCGGAGAAGCCGACCGCCTTGCCGACGACGGACAGGTAGGCGGCGATGGGCAGCGGCGCGCCGACGTAGGTGTCGGGCACCCAGAAGTGGAAGGGGACGGCGGCCGTCTTGAAGGCGAAGCCGATGAGGGTGAGGACGACGCCGGTCTGGGCGAGGGTGTGGAGCTGTCCGT
This sequence comes from Streptomyces sp. IBSBF 3136, assembly GCF_036815105.1. Taxonomy (NCBI): domain Bacteria; kingdom Bacillati; phylum Actinomycetota; class Actinomycetes; order Kitasatosporales; family Streptomycetaceae; genus Streptomyces; species Streptomyces sp. IBSBF 3136. The sequence goes on along the minus strand of NZ_JAJSZC010000015.1, from coordinate 62,158 downwards.
CGACGTGCTGGATCCGCTGGGCGACCTGGGTGAGGTAGAGGGTGCCGGTGGAGGCGTAGACGAAGCTGATGCCCATGAGGCTGACCGCGGTGGCGGTGACCGAGGACAGGAAGAACTTCAGGGCCGCCTCGGAGGACCGCTTGTCGCCGTGCCGGATGCCGACGAGGGCGAAGGCGGGCAGGGAGGCGACCTCCAGGGCGACGATCAGGGTGGCGAGGTCCCGGGAGGCGGGCAGCAGGGCGGCGCCGGCCGCGGAGGAGAGCAGCAGGAACCAGAACTCGCCCGCGGGGACGCGCCAATGCTCGTCCTTGATGTTCGTGACCGACAGCAGGGCCGCGAGCAGGGCGCCGCCGAGGACGAGGAACTGGATGACGAGCGTGAAGTGGTCGGCGGTGTAGCTGCACACGCGCGCGTTCCCGGGCAGGCAGAAGGTGCCGCGGTCGCCGTCGAGGAGCGGCAGCAGGGTCAGCGCGGCGACGGCGAGGCCGGCTACGGAGACCCAGCCGAGCAGCGGCTTGCGGGCCTCGGGCACGAACAGGTCGGCGACCAGCACCGCGAGGGCGACCAGCGCGGTGACGGTGGGCGGCGCGATCGCGAGCCAGTCGACGGACTGGACGGCCGACTGGACCGCGGACTCGGCCACGGGCTGGGCCAGGGCGCTCATCGGGTGCCTCCTGCGAGGAGCTGCTGCACGGCCGGGTCGGTCAGGCCGAGCAGCGCCCTCGGCCACAGTCCGGCGAGGACGGTGAGGGTGACGAGCGGGGTCCAGGCCGCGAACTCGTATCCGTGCACGTCGGCGAGGCGGGGGGCTTCCTGCGGCACGTCGCCCATGCAGACCCGGCGGACCACGACGAGCATGTACGCGGCGGTCAGCAGGGTGCCGAAGGCGCCGATCGCCATGAAGGTGAGGAACGCGGGGCGGCTGAGGCCGGCCCCGGGCTCGAACGCGCCGAACAGGGAGAGCATCTCGCCCCAGAAGCCGGCGAGTCCGGGCAGGCCGAGGGAGGCGACGGCGGCGAAGGCGAGCAGTCCGCCGAGGCGCGGGGCCTTGCCGTACAGGGCGGCGCCCGTCTCCTCGGCGAGGGTGTCGAGGTCGGTGCTGCCCGTACGGTCCTTGAGCGCGCCGACCAGGAAGAACAGCAGGCCGGTGATGAGGCCGTGGGCGATGTTCGCGAACAGCGCGCCGTTCACCCCGGTCGGGGTCATGGTGGCGATGCCCAGCAGGACGAAGCCCATGTGGCCGACGGAGGAGTAGGCGATGAGCCGCTTGAGGTCGCCCTTGGCGCCCTGCTTGGCCAGGGCCAGGCAGGCCAGGGACCCGTAGATGATCCCGACCACTGCGAAGGCGGCGAGGTAGGGGGCGAAGGTGTGGAAGCCGTCCGGCGCGACGGGCAGCAGGATGCGGACGAACCCGTACGTGCCCATCTTCAGCAGGACGCCGGCGAGCAGGACGGATCCGACGGTCGGGGCGGCGGTGTGGGCGTCGGGCAGCCAGCTGTGCAGCGGCCACATCGGCGTCTTGACCGCGAGCCCGAGGCCGATCGCCAGAACGGCGATGACCTGCACGGATGTGGTCAGTGACCGGCCGTTGTCAGTGGCGAGTGCCACCATGTCGAACGTGCCCGCCTTGATTCCGATCAGGAGCAGGCCGAGCAGCATGACGACGGAGCCGAGCAGCGTGAACAGGATGAACTTCCACGCGGCCCGGGTCCGGCCCTCGCCGCCCCAGCGGGCGATGAGGAAGTACATGGGGATGAGCACGGTCTCGAAGGCGAGGAAGAACAGCAGCAGGTCGAGGACGGCGAAGGTGGCGAGGGTGCCGGTCTCGAGCAGGAGCAGCAGGGCGACGAACGCCTTCGGGGACGGGCCCGCGGGCGGCTTGAAGTAGGAGTAGAGCGCGCAGAGGAAGGTCAGCAGCGCGGTCAGGACCAGGAGGGGAAGGGAGATGCCGTCGATGCCGAGGTGGATCCGCACGTCGAGTGCGGGGATCCAGCTGATGTCGGTCGTGGCCTGCATCCTCGACGGATGGTCGTGGTCGAAGCCGAGCGCGAGGACGATCGCGGCGACGAGGATCACGCCGGTGACGGTCACGCCGTGCCGGAGCACGGCCTGCGCGGGTGACTTCCCCTTCAGTCCGGGCGGGGCGGGCAGGAGGGCGGCGACGGCTCCGAGGAGCGGGCCGACGACGACGAACGCCAGAAGGAACTGCATCACGGACTCGCTGATATCGATCACGCCTGCTCACGCTCCCGTGGCGACGAGGAGGACGGCCACCGCCAGGACGACGGTGCCGGCGAGCAGCGCGCTCACATAGGTCTGCACATTGCCGGTCTGCGCACGGCGTACGGCGGCCCCGAGCAGCCGGGGCAGCGCGGCCGCACCGCCTACGTAGGTGTCGACGACCTCGCGGTCGAGGAACCGGACGAGGCTCGCCGCTGCCTGGACCGGCCGGACGAACAGCGCCGAGTACACGGCGTCCAGGTGGAAGCCGGCGGCCGCGTGCCGGTGCAGCGGGCCGAGCAGCGCCCGGCCGGGGTCGGCCGGGTCGGGTGCGTAGGCGATGTCGCCGTAGGCGGGTTCGTGGGTGGCGATGGCCTCCGCCTCGACCAGGCCGGCGTCGCCCTCGGGGTGGGCGGCGACCGCCCCCAGCGGGACGCGCGCGGCGAGCGGGCTGGTGCGCTGCCAGACGCCGTAGGTGACGAGCCCGCCGACCACGGCGAGGCCGGTGCCGAGGATCGAGGTGGTGAGGGTCGGGGTCAGGTCGTGGCCGTCGAACCAGCCGGGCAGCGAGCGGTAGGCGAGCCCGCCGAAGGCGAGGGAGGGCACGGCGAGGACCCACAGCACGACGGTCATGGTCAGCGGCTGGCGGCCGTGGTCGGGGGCCTCGGCGCCCCGGCCGCGAAAGGCCAGCAGCCACAGGCGGGTGGCGTAGGCGGCGGTCAGCAGGGCGGTGAGCAGGCCGGCGACCAGGACGAGCCAGCCGGCGGCGCCGGGGGCGTGGGCGGTGTGTCCGGTGGCCACGTGCTCGGCGGCGCCGAGGACGGACTCCTTGGAGAAGAAGCCGCTGAACGGTGGGATCGCGGCGAGCGCGAGGAGCGCCACGGTCATCGTCCAGTAGGCGTCCGGGACGCGGTCGCGCAGGTGGCTCATGCGGGACATGGCGGCCAGCGAGTTGGTGCCGGCAGCGTGGATGATCACGCCGGCGGCGAGGAACAGCAGCGCCTTGAAGGCGCCGTGGGACAGGAGGTGGAAGACGGCGGCGCCGCGGTCGCCGACGGCGAGGGCGCCGGTCATGTAGCCGAGCTGGCCGATGGTCGAGTAGGCGAGGACGCGCTTGATGTCGTCCTGGGCCAGGGCGGCCAGACCCGAGCCGGTCATGGTCACGGCGGCCATCGCGGCGAGCACCACCATCGCGGCCTGGGAGGCCTCGAACACCGGGAGGAGGCGGGCGACGAAGTAGACACCGGCGGCCACCATCGTCGCGGCGTGGATCAGCGCCGAGACGGGTGTCGGGCCCGCCATCGCGTCGGGGAGCCAGGTGTGCAGCGGGAACTGCGCCGACTTGCCGGCCACGCCCGCGAGCAGCAGCAGGGCGACCAGGGTGGGGTGGTGGAGTCCGCCGCTCGCCACGGTGGCGAGGACGCGGGGGATGTCGAAGGACCCGGCGTCGGTGCCGAGCGCGAACAGGCCGATGAGGAACGGCACGTCGCCGAGCTTGGTGACCAGGAAGGCCTTCAGGGAGGCCGCGCGGGCCTCGGGGGTCTCCCAGTAGTGGCCGACCAGGAAGTAGGAGCAGATGCCCATGACTTCCCAGCCGACCAGCAGCACGATCAGGTCGCCCGAGTAGACGACGAGGAGCATCGCGGAGGTGAACAGGGAGACGAGGGCCGCGTAGGAGGGGTAGCGCGGGTCGTCGCGCAGGTAGCCGGTCGAGTAGACCTGCACGCAGGTCGCGACGAAGGCGACGAGGACGGCGACGAGCGCGGCGAAGCCGTCGATGTCCAGGGCGAGGTCGATCGGGACCGAGCCCGTGGGGGTCAGTTCGGTGTGGGCGTGGAGGGCCGGGCCGCCGCCCTGGCGCGCGGCGACCGTCGCGGCGAGCGCGAGCGCGGCCAGGGCCGGCAGTACGGCGAGCGGGCGGACGAATCCGGGTGCGGTGCGGCCCAGGAGGAGTCCGGCGGCGGCGCCGAGGAACGGCAGGAGGGGGACGAGTACGGCGAGGGTGGTCGTGGTCACGCGGTGGCCTCAGCCTTCTCGGCCGCGGAGGTGCCGGAGCCGGGGCCGTCGGTGTCGTCGCCGTGGCCCTCGGCGGTGTCGCGGAGTCGGTCGATGTCGGAGGTGCCGCGGTTGCGGTGGACGGCGAGCACGATCGCCAGGCCGATGCCGATCTCGGCGGCGGCGATGGCGATGGTGAACAGGGTCAGCGCCTGGCCGGAGTGCAGGGTGTCCCGGGCGGCCCGGCTGAGCCAGACGTCGAAGGCGACCAGGTTGAGGTTGACGGCGTTGAGCATCAGCTCGACCGACATCAGGACCAGGATCGCGTTGCGGCGGGCGAGGACGCCGTACAGGCCGGTGCAGAAGAGGAGGGCGGAGAGGACGGCGGGATAGGCGAGATGCATCAGCGGGCGCCTTCCTTCGCGCCGGGTCCGGCCGCGGGTGCGTCCGCGGTGCCCGGGGCGCCGGCGGCCTTGGCGTCGGGGCCGGTACCGGCCCGGGCCTCCGCCTTCGCCTTGCGGGACAGGACGATCGCGCCGACCAGGGCGGCGAGGAGGAGCACGGAGAGCGCCTCGAAGGGCAGGACCCAGTGCCGGAAGAGGCTCTCGCCGGTGACGCGGGTGGTGCCGGCGGCCGGGCCGCCCAGGTCGATCCAGGTGGTGCGGAACGCGTCGACGACCACCCAGACCAGGGCGACGGCGGCGGCCAGCGCGACGGCGATGGCCGCCCAGCGGTTGCCGGAGTCAGCGTCCGGGGACCGCCCGATGGGGGCCCTGGTGAGCATCAGGCCGAACAGGAGGAGGACGACGACGGAACCCACGTAGATGAGGACCTGCACCCAGGCGATGAACTCCGCCGTGAGCAGCAGGTACTCGACGGCGAGGCCGCCGAGCGCGACCACCAGCCACAGTGCGGCGTGCACCAGCTGCCGGGTGGTGACCGTGACGAGCGCGGCCCCGAAGGTGACCAGGCCGACGAGCAGGAACGCGATCTCGACGCCGCTCGGGGAGAGGAAGCCGTGCTGGGCCGCGGCGAGACCGATGCCGTGCCGGGCTGCGGCGGGGCTCATGCCTCACCGCCCTGCTGCGGCTCGGCCTGCGCGGCCGCCAGCTTCTCGGCGGTCTTGCGGGCGGCGGCGATCTCCTTGGGTTCCTCCGCGCCGGCGTCCAGGGCGGGCGGGGCGTGGACGGTCCACATCCACTCGCGGAGCTTGTCCCGCTCGTGGGTGAGTTCTCGGATGTCGGTCTCGGCGTACTCGAACTCCGGCGACCAGAACAGGGCGTCGAAAGGGCAGACCTCGATGCAGATACCGCAGTACATGCACAGCGAGAAGTCGATGGCGAACCGGTCGAGGACGTTGCGGCTGCGCTCGCGTCCGCCGGGGGCGGCGGGCGGGACCGTCTCCTTGTGCGAGTCGATGTAGATGCACCAGTCCGGGCACTCGCGGGCGCACAGCATGCAGACCGTGCAGTTCTCCTCGAAGAGGCCGATCACACCGCGGGTACGGGGCGGCAGTTCGGGCAGGACGTCCGGGTACTGCTCGGTGACCGTCTTCTTCGTCATCGTGCGCAGGGTGACGGCCAAGCCCTTGGCGAGGCCGGAGCCGGGGAGGGGGGACATGGTTAGGAGATCACCACCTTGACGATGCCGGTGAGGGCGATCTGGGCCAGGGAGAGGGGGACGAGGAGGGTCCAGGAGAGCTTCTGGAGCTGGTCCTCGCGCAGGCGGGGGTAGGTCACGCGGAGCCAGATGACGACGAAGGCGAGGAGCGCGGTCTTCAGCAGGGTCCACACCCAGCCCAGGCCGTCGGCACCCCAGGGACCGTGCCAGCCGCCCAGGAAGAGGACGGTGGTCAGGCCGCACAGGACGATGATCCCGGCGTACTCGGCGAGCAGGAACAGGGCGAACCGGAGGCCGGTGTACTCGGTGTACGCGCCGAAGATGATCTCCGAGTCGGCGACGGGCATGTCGAACGGCGGCCGTTGCAGCTCGGCGAGCCCGGCCACGAAGAACACCACCGCGCCGACGATCTGCCAGGGCAGCCACCACCAGTGGAAGGCGTGCAGGATGCCCGGCAGGGAGACGGTTCCGGCCGCCATGGCGACGGAGGCCGCGGCGAGCAGCATCGGGAGTTCGTAGGCGAGCAGCTGGGCGGCCGTGCGCAGGCCGCCGAGCAGGGAGAACTTGTTCGCGCTCGCCCAGCCGGCCATGAGCGAGCCGAGGACGCCCACGCCCATCACCGCGAGCACGAAGAAGACGCCCGCGTCGAGGACCTGGCCGACGGCTCCTTCACCCGGTCCGATCGGGATGGCGAGCAGGACGAGCAAGTACGGCAGCAGGGCGACGGCGGGCGCCAGCTGGAAGACGCGGCGGTCGGCGCCCGCCGGGACCACGTCCTCCTTCTGCGCGAACTTCACGCCGTCGGCGATGAGCTGGGCCCAGCCGTGGAAGCCGCCCGCGTACATCGGGCCGAGGCGGCCCTGCATGTGGGCCATCACCTTGTGCTCGGTCTGGCCGACGATCAGGGGGAAGGTGAGGAAGACGACGAACACGACCAGGAGTCGCAGGGCGACGTCCAGTGCGTCGTTCACTGCGGGCCTCCTGTGGGGTCTTCGGGGGTGTCTCGTTCGGCGGTGCCGCGGTCTTCGGGGGCCTGGGTGGCTTCAGCGGCCTCGGGGGCCTCAGCAGCCTCCGCGGCCTGAGGGGCCTCTGCGGCTTCCGCGGCTTTTGGTGCCTCGGGCTGAGGCCGGGGGGCCTCGATCGTGGGCCGCGGGGCCTCGGGCTGGGGCTCGGGCGACTGCTGCCGCTCCGGCTCGCGGTTCTCGTCGAACGCCGGGCGGGCGTGGTGCCACGGGGCGTCCGAGCTGCGCGGGGCGGTGCTCCGCCGGGCGGTACGGCCCGGTCCGTCACCGGAAGCGTCCGGGTCGACCCCCGCCGGTTCGGTCCCCGCTGCCTCGGTCCCCGCCGGTTCCTGCGTCGCGCCGCGCTGGGAGGCCGAGCCGCCCGAGGCGCTGCGGGCGCGGCGCGGCTGTGCCGGCGTCGGCGCGGACGCGGGTTCATGCGCCACCGATGCCTCGGCCGCGGGTCCCTCCGCCGCCGCGAGGGAGGCGTCGCCCTCGGCTGCCGCCTGCTTCCGCTCCGCCGCGTCGTCCCCGGCCGCCGCCTGGCTC
>NZ_JAJSZC010000015.1:0-54673 GCF_036815105.1 Streptomyces sp. IBSBF 3136 | reverse complement strand
ACCGAGCCCTCGCTCGCGCTTCTGCTCCGCCGCGGCCGGGCGGCCGCACCAGCGGAACCAGCGGAACCAGCGGAACCAGCCGCACCAGCGGTACCGGCCGGGGAGCCGGTCGGCGGCTCGGCCGCCGCACCCGTCGGGGCCTCGGCCGCGGCACCGGCCTCTCCCGTCCCCATCGCCTGGCTCACCGAGCCCTCGCTCGCGCTTCTGCTCCGCCGCGGCCGGGCGGCCGCACCAGCGGTACCAGCCGCTCCAGCGGTACCGGCCGCAGCACCGGACGCCGACTCGGCCGACGCATCCGACGGAGTCTCCGCAGGGCCGGTGCCGGACTCGGCCGCCTGGCTTGCCGAGCCCTCCGACGCCGTGCGGGTACGCCGTACCGGACGCTCCCCCGCCGCGCGCGCGGGCCGCTCCCCAGCCGGGCGCGCGGGTCGCTCGCCCGCCGGGCGGGCCGTACCGCGGGCCGGGCGGGCCGGGGCTGCGGGGAGGGTGCCCTTGAGCGGGCCCCACTCGTTGGGGTCCGGGACGCCCGGGGGCAGCATCTGGCGACGCTTGGGGCCGCCGTGGTCGGATTCGCCCGGCTCCTTGGCGCCTGGCCAGGCCTTGGCGACGCGGGCCGCGAGGACGAAGTCCTTGCGCAGCGGGTGGCCCTCGAAGGTGTCCGGCAGGAGCAGGTGGTCCAGGCCCGGGTGGTTTGCGAAGTCGACCCCGAACATCTCGTGCGTCTCGCGCTCGTGCCAGGCGGCGCCGGCGTAGACGCCGACGGCGGAGGGCAGGGCCGGCGCCTCGTGCGGGACGGTCGTGCGCAGGAGCAGCCGGCGGACCGGCGAGAGGGCGGCGACGTGGGCGCACACGCGGAAGCCGGTGCCTGGCTCGTCGACCGCGCTGAGCCAGTCGAAGTAGGTGCAGGACAGGGTCGTACGGGCCGTTTCGAGAGCGGTGAGCCAGGCGGACGGCGGCACGTCCACGGTCAGGACCTCGTACGCCTCCTCGGCGGTGGCCTCGGGGCCGAACAGCTCCTCGGCGGGGGCGGGCAGCCAGCCGGCCGTGCTCATCGCGCGTCCCCCTCGGCGGCGGGCACCGGCGGCTTCACCAGGCCGCTCTGCAGCGCGGCGGCGGACGGCCGGGCGTTGCCGTAGCGGTGTTCGAGGGACTCGCGGGCGATCTTCTCCTGGAGCTTGAGGATGCCCTGGAGCAGCGCCTCGGGGCGCGGCGGGCAGCCGGGGACGTACACGTCCACCGGGATGATCTGGTCGACGCCCTTGGTGACGGAGTAGGAGTCCCAGTAGGGGCCGCCGCAGTTGGAGCAGGCCCCGAAGGAGATGACGTACTTCGGTTCCGGCATCTGTTCGTACAGGCGCTTGACGGCAGGGGCCATCTTGTCCGTGACCGTGCCGGAGACGACCATCAGGTCGGCCTGGCGGGGGCCCGGCGCGAAGGGGATGACGCCGAGCCGGATGAAGTCGTGGCGGGCCATCGACGCGGCGATGAACTCGATCGCGCAGCAGGCGAGGCCGAAGTTGAACACCCACAGCGAGTAGCGGCGCCCCCAGTTCAGGACCACCTTCATCGGCTCGGGAGCCAGCCGGGCGAGCGCGCCGAGGCGCTTCGGCTCCGGCAGGGGGACGGGCTCGGGGTTCACGTCCATGCCAGGACCCCCTTCTTGTATGCGTACAGCAGGCCCACGGCGAGGAAGCCGAGGAAGATGAACATCTCCACGAGGGTCGTCGCGCCGTAGCCGGGTGCGGCGAAGACCGTCGCCCACGGGAACAGGAAGACGGAGTCGACCGCGAAGATCACGTAGAGGAAGGCGTAGACGTAGTAGCGGACCTGGGTGTGGGCCCAGCCCTCGCCGACCGGGTCGACGCCGCACTCGTAGGTCAGGAGTTTCTCGGGGGTGGGCACGACCGGCCGCAGCAGGCGGCCCGCGCCGAAGGCGACCGCGACGAACAGCACGCCGACGAGGGCGAGCAGTCCCACGACCGAGTAGGACCGGAAGTAGCCGGCCGCGATGACGTTCTCCGCGGCGGCCGTCGAGTGCCCCAACGTCTCCCGCACCGTCCGTCTCCCTCGTTCCCTGACCTCGTGACCTTGCCGAACCCTGTGGCGCGCGCGATTCGAGGATCTGTACGCACGGGAGTCTAGGCCCTGATAAAGACACGGTAAGCGGCCCGTCACGGCGTGAGACGCGGGGGCCGAGCGCAGGGTGGGGTTTTCCCCAGCACACGGCGGCGGCGCACCGCATGGCGCGAGGGGTGCCGGGCACGGCAGGCTGGCCGCCATGACCGCTCCCGCCTCCGCCGCCGACCGGGCCGACGGCTCCGACCGCCTGCCCGAGACCCGGCTCGCCCTGGACGCGCACACCTGGAAGGAGATCGCGCATCTCCTGCTGAATTTGCCGGTGTCGCTGTTCGGTTTCACGTACGTGTTCTCCGTGGTGCTCGTCAGCGGGGTCCTGACCCTCACGGTGGTCGGGCTCCCGCTGCTGGCCGTCTGTCTGCTGGGCGCCCGCCAGCTGGGCAAGCTGGAACGGGCGAGGGCCCGGGCGCTGCTCGGGGTGCGGGTCGAGGAGCCGACGCCGCTGCCGATCGCCCGCGGCGGGGGGCCGGTGCAGCGGCTGTGGTTGGCGCTGAAGGACCCGGTGGGCTGGCGCACGCTGCTGTACGACCTGATCCGGCTGCCGTGGGGGGTCCTCACCTTCGCCCTCGTGCTGGTCTCGCTGTTCGTGCTGTGGCCGGTGCTGCCGTTCATCGCCCGGGGGCTGGCCAACGCGGACCGGGCGATGGTGCGCGGGCTGCTGTCGCCGTCGGACGAACTGGAGCGCCGTATCGCCGAGCTGGAGTCGGACCGTGGGGTGGTCGTCGACACGGCGGCCGCGGACCTGCGCCGTATCGAGCGCGATCTGCACGACGGGGCGCAGGCCCGGCTGGTGAACCTGGCGATGGGGCTCGGCCTGGCCAAGGAGAAGTTGCTGGAGGACCCGGACACGGCCGCGGCGATGGTGGCGGAGGCGCACGGCGAGGTGAAGCTCGCGTTGCAGGAGCTGCGCGACCTGGCCCGGGGCATCCATCCGGCCGTGCTGACCGACCGCGGCCTGGACGCGGCGCTGTCGTCGGTCGCCTCCCGGTGCACGGTGCCGGTGCGGGTGACGGCGGACCTGCCGGAGCGTCCGGCGGCGGCCATCGAGGGCATCGCCTACTTCACCGTCTCGGAGCTGCTGCAGAACATCAGCAAGCACAGCGGGGCGCGGTCCGCGTCGGTGGAGGTGTGGCGCTCGGAGGACCGACTGCTCATCCAGGTCCTGGACGACGGCCGCGGGGGTGCCCGGCTGGACGGCGGCAGCGGGATGCGGGGGCTGGCGGACCGGCTGGGCGCGGTGGACGGGGTGTTCGTCGTGGACTCGCCGGTGGGCGGCCCGACGGTGGTGACGGCGGAACTGCCGTGGCGGGACCGCACGGACTGACCGGGCCCGAGGCGGGCGCCGGGGTGGGGAAAACCCCCGTGGCGAGACGCCGACGGCCTCCATGGTCCGGGCGGGCGGCGCGCGCCAGGGTTGAGAGGACACAGACACGGCGGACACGGCGGCACCGCCGCCGCGCGGCACCACCGCCATGACGAGGAGAACGGGACGACGCCGATGGCCACGGAGTACGGACAGGAGCACGGGCGGGGACAGGGGCACCCGGCCGGATCCGGCTTCCCCGCCCACGAGGGGGCCCGGCGCTCGGCACTGCCCGCCGCGCTGCGGGCGCCCGTCGAGGGGCGCGTCTGGCGCGAGTTCGGCTATGTGCTGATGAGCCTGCCGATCGCGATCGTCCTGTTCACCTGGACGGTCACCATGGTGGCGCTCGGCGCCGGCCTGCTGGTGACCTTCCTCGGTGTCCCGGTGCTCGCGGTGGCGCTGGCCGGCTGCCGGGGCTTCGGCGCGCTGGAGCGTTCCCGGGCCCGGTCGCTGCTGGGTGTGGAGGTGGCCGCTCCCGAGCCGCTGCGGGCGGCGAAGCCGGGTGTGTTCGCGTGGATGGGGGCGGTGCTCAAGAGCGGCGCCTCGTGGCGCAGCCTGCTCTACGCGCTGCTGCGGTTCCCCTGGACGGTGTTCTCGTTCGTGGTGGCGGTGAACTTCTGGGCGTACGGCTGGGCGCTGCTGACGTACCCGCTGTGGTTCTGGGTGTTCCCGATGTACGGCGGGCAGGGCGGCCTGCAGCTGTACGGCGACGCGCACCACAGCGTCTATCTCGACAACCCGTTCGAGATCACCCTGACCGCGCTGGTGGGACTGCTGTTCACGCTGGCCACGCCGTGGATCGTGCGGGGGCTGACCACGGTGGACGGGCTGATGGTGCGCGGGCTGCTCGGGCCGTCGCGGCTGTCGGCGCGGGTCGTGGAGCTGGAGTCGGACCGCGGGGTGGTGGTCGACACGGCGGCGGCCGACCTGCGCCGCATCGAGCGGGACCTGCACGACGGGGCGCAGGCCCGGCTGGTGGCGCTGGCCATGGATCTGGGGCTGGCCAAGGAGAAGCTGCGGGAGGACCCGCGGGCGGCGGCCCGGATGGTGGAGGACGCGCACGGCGAGGTGAAGACGGCGCTGCAGGAGCTGCGGGACCTGGCCCGGGGCATCCATCCGGCCGTGCTGACCGACCGCGGCCTGGACGCGGCGTTGTCCTCGGTCGCCTCCCGGTGCACGGTGCCGGTGCGGGTGGAGGTCGACCTGCCGGCCCGGCCGGTCCCGGCCATCGAGGGCATCGCCTACTTCACCGTCTCCGAACTGCTGCAGAACATCAGCAAGCACAGCCGGGCGCGGTCCGCGTCGGTGGACGTGTGGCGCTCGGCGGACCGGCTGATGATCCAGGTGATGGACGACGGGGTGGGCGGCGCGGACGCGACCCGTGGCTCGGGTCTGGGGGGCCTGGCGGGCCGGCTGGACGCGGTGGACGGCGTCCTGGTGGTGGACTCGCCGGCCGGCGGCCCCACCCGGGTGATCGCCGAGCTGCCCTGGCGGGCCTGACCGGGTGATCGCCGAGCCGCCCTGGCCGGCCCGACCGGGTGATCGCCGAGCCGCCCTGGCCGGCCCGACCGTCGCTGCCCCTGTCCTGTCAGGGCGGTTCCCGACACCGCGCTTTGCCCGGCTCCCGCGCACGGCGGCCCGTTTGCTGGAATGCTGGACTTCCGTACGAGACGCCGTCGGAAGGTCGGGGCTGTGGGGGGCCGGGAGAACGTGGAGGACAGGGTGCGGGTGGTCATCGCCGAGGACTCGGTGCTGCTCAGGGAGGGCCTGACCCGGCTGCTGACCGACCGCGGGCATGACGTCGTGGCCGGCGTGGGGGACGCGGAGGCGCTGGTCAAGACCATCGCCGACCTGGACGCGCAGGGCGCGCTGCCGGACGTGGTGGTGGCGGACGTACGGATGCCGCCGACGCACACGGACGAGGGGGTGCGGGCGGCCGTACGGCTGCGCAAGGCGCACCCGGGTCTGGGCGTGCTGGTGCTGTCACAGTACGTGGAGGAGCGCTACGCCACAGAACTGCTGGCCGGTTCCAGCCGGGGCGTGGGCTACCTGCTCAAGGACCGGGTCGCCGAGGTGCGCGAGTTCGTCGACGCGGTGGTGCGGGTGGCGCAGGGCGGTACGGCGCTGGACCCCGAGGTGGTCGCCCAGTTGCTCGGCCGCAGCCGCAAGCAGGACGTGCTGGCGGGGCTCACTCCGCGTGAGCGCGAGGTGCTGGGGCTGATGGCGGAGGGGCGGACGAACTCGGCCGTCGCCCGGCAGCTGGTGGTCAGCGACGGGGCGGTGGAGAAGCACGTCAGCAACATCTTCCTGAAACTCGGGCTGTCCCAGAGCGACGGCGACCACCGGCGTGTTCTGGCCGTCCTGACCTACCTGAACTCGTAACGGGCTGACACTGTGTCAGCAGCGCGTCAGTCGGTCCGGCTTCTGTGGAAGCCGGGTACCCGGGTGGGAGGCCACGCAGGAGAACCGAGGAAATCGCGGGGAGCGTCTTCACCGGCGCTCAAGCGGTGCGGGACATCATGACAAGTCAGCGCTACAGGCCGTCTCGAAAAGTCGTCCATCATACGGATGGCCCCGGGAAGGCGACCCTAACCGACGTAGGGTTGATCCTGGGATGGTCCGTGGGAAGACCACGCCCGGACAGCCGCCTCGAAGGAGGTCCAGTTCAGTGACCAGCCAGGTCAGCAGCCCAGCGGAGCAGGCCGACGCCGCCATCGTGGGAGAGCAGCGCAAACCGGGCGGAGCGAAGGACGTGCGGCGCCTGGACCGGGTGATCATCCGGTTCGCGGGGGACTCGGGTGACGGCATGCAGCTCACGGGTGACCGGTTCACCTCGGAGACCGCGTCCTTCGGCAACGACCTCTCCACCCTCCCCAACTTCCCCGCGGAGATCCGTGCCCCCGCCGGCACCCTGCCCGGTGTCTCCTCGTTCCAGCTCCACTTCGCCGATCACGACATCCTGACCCCGGGCGACGCGCCGAACGTGCTGGTCGCGATGAACCCGGCCGCCCTGAAGGCCAACATCGGCGACGTGCCGCGCGGCGCCGAGATCATCGTCAACACCGACGAGTTCGGCAAGCGCGCCCTCCAGAAGGTCGGCTACGCCTCCTCCCCGCTGGAGGACGGCTCGCTGGACGGCTACCACCTGCATCCGGTGCCGCTGACCACGCTCACCGTGGAGGCGCTGAAGGAGTTCGACCTCTCCCGCAAGGAGGCCGAGCGCAGCAAGAACATGTTCGCCCTGGGCCTGCTGAGCTGGATGTACCACCGGCCCACCGAGAACACCGAGAAGTTCCTGCGCAGCAAGTTCGCGAAGAAGCCCGAGATCGCCGCGGCCAACATCGCCGCGTTCCGCGCCGGCTGGAACTTCGGCGAGACGACGGAGGACTTCGCGGTCTCCTACGAGGTCGCCCCGGCCGCGAAGGCGTTCCCGGTCGGCACCTACCGGAACATCTCCGGGAACCTGGCCCTCGCCTACGGCCTGGTCGCCGCCTCCCAGCAGGCGGACCTGCCGCTGTTCCTGGGCTCGTACCCGATCACCCCGGCCTCCGACATCCTGCACGAGCTGTCCAAGCACAAGAACTTCGGTGTGCGCACCTTCCAGGCCGAGGACGAGATCGCCGGCATCGGCGCCGCGCTGGGCGCGGCCTTCGGCGGCTCGCTGGCGGTGACGACCACGTCCGGTCCCGGTGTGGCGCTCAAGAGCGAGACGATCGGACTGGCGGTCTCGCTGGAGCTGCCGCTGCTGGTGGTCGACATCCAGCGCGGCGGCCCGTCGACGGGTCTGCCCACCAAGACCGAGCAGGCGGACCTGCTGCAGGCGATGTTCGGCCGCAACGGCGAGGCGCCGGTCCCGGTCGTCGCGCCGATGACGCCGGCCGACTGCTTCGACGCGGCGCTGGAGGCGGCCGGGATCGCGCTGACCTACCGCACCCCGGTGTTCCTGCTGTCCGACGGCTATCTGGCCAACGGCTCCGAGCCGTGGCGGATCCCGGACCTGGAGGAGCTGCCGGACCTCAGGGTGCAGTTCGCCTCGGGCCCGAACCACACGCTTCAGGACGGCACCGAGGTCTTCTGGCCGTACAAGCGGGACCCGCAGACCCTCGCGCGCCCCTGGGCGGTCCCGGGCACGCCGGGCCTCGAGCACCGCATCGGCGGCATCGAGAAGCAGGACGGCACGGGCAACATCTCCTACGACCCGGCCAACCACGACCTCATGGTCCGTATCCGCCAGGCCAAGATCGCAGGCATCGAGGTCCCGGACGTGGAGGTCGACGACCCGCACGAGGCGCGGACGCTGGTCCTCGGCTGGGGCTCGACGTACGGCCCGATCACGGCGGCGGTACGGCGGCTGCGCGCGGCCGGCGAGTCGATCGCGCAGGCGCACCTGCGGCACCTCAACCCCTTCCCGCGCAACCTGGGCGCGGTGCTGGGGCGCTACGACAAGGTCGTGATCCCCGAGATGAACCTCGGGCAGCTGGCCACCCTGATCCGGGCGAAGTACCTGGTCGACGCCCGCTCGTACAACCAGGTCAACGGCATGCCGTTCAAGGCGGAACAGCTCGCCACCGCGCTGAAGGAGGCCATCGATGACTGACGCCACCAACGGGCTGCTGCAGCTGGTCCCGAAGGCCGAGGCCAAGCAGTCGATGCGGGACTTCAAGTCCGACCAGGAGGTGCGCTGGTGCCCGGGCTGCGGTGACTACGCGATCCTGGCCGCGGTGCAGGGCTTCATGCCGGAGCTGGGGCTGGCGAAGGAGAACATCGTCTTCGTCTCCGGGATCGGCTGCTCCTCCCGGTTCCCGTACTACATGAACACCTACGGGATGCACTCCATCCACGGCCGTGCCCCGGCCATCGCCACCGGTCTCGCGACCTCGCGCCGCGACCTGAGCGTGTGGGTGGTCACCGGTGACGGCGACGCGCTGTCCATCGGCGGCAACCACCTGATCCACGCCCTGCGCCGGAACGTGAACCTGAAGATCCTGCTGTTCAACAACCGGATCTACGGCCTGACCAAGGGTCAGTACAGCCCGACCTCGGAGGTCGGCAAGGTCACCAAGTCGACGCCCATGGGTTCGCTGGACGCGCCGTTCAACCCGGTGTCGCTGGCGATCGGCGCGGAGGCGTCCTTCGTCGCGCGCACGATCGACTCCGACCGCAAGCACCTGACCGAGGTGCTGCGCGCGGCCGCCGACCACCCCGGCACGGCCCTGATCGAGATCTACCAGAACTGCAACATCTTCAACGACGGCGCCTTCGACGCCCTGAAGGACAAGCAGCGGGCCGAGGAGGCGCTGATCCGCCTGGAGCACGGGCAGCCGATCCGGTTCGGGACCGACGGCGGCCGCGGGGTCGTGCGGGACCGGCAGACCGGCGATCTGAAGGTGGTGACGGTGACGGCGGAGAACGAGGCGGACATCCTGGTGCACGACGCCGGCGCGGCGTCCCCCACCACCGCCTTCGCGCTCTCCCGGCTCGCCGACCCGGACACGCTGCACCACACCCCGATCGGCGTGTTCCGGTCGGTTCAGCGGCCGGTCTACGACACCGGGATGGCCGACCAGCTCGACGCTGCCATCGAGCAGCGCGGCAAGGGCGACCTGGGCGCGCTGCTGGCCGGCGGCGACACCTGGACGGTCATCGGCTGAGCCGGCGGGTCGGCGCGGGGCTCGCGCCGTCCGGCACCGGCTCGCGCCGGTTCCTACGAGGCCCGGGACTTCGGTTCCCGGGCCTCGTCGTAGTCCCGCCTGGCCTGTTCCACCTGGGCCATGCGCTTGTCGGTCCACTGCGCCAGGGAGCGCACCTGCAGTGCCGCCTCACGGCCGAGGCCGGTCAGCGAGTAGTCGACGCGGGGCGGGATGACCGGCTTGGCGTCGCGGTGGACCAGGCCGTCGCGCTCCAGGGTCTGGAGGGTCTGGGTGAGCATCTTCTCGCTGACGCCCCGGCCGCCCCACCGGTCGATGGCCCGGCGCAGCTCGCTGAAGCGGTACGGGCGTTCGAGCAGCTCGATGAGGACGAGGACGCCCCAGCGGCTGGTGACGTGCTCCAGCACGAGCCGGTGGGGGCACATCGCCTCGGACTCCAGGATCTTCTCACTTACCGCCATGGAAGTACCTTACTTCAAAGTGGGTACTTTCGTTTGGTTAGTGCCGCTCTTAGGGTGAAGGCCACAGCCATCCCCACAAGGAGTCCCTGATCATGAGCATCGTCGTCACCGGAGCCACCGGACACCTCGGGCGTCTCGTCGTGGAGCAACTGCTCGAGAAGGTCCCGGCGGAGCGGATCACCGCCGTCGTGCGCGACGAGGCGAAGGCCGCCGGACTCGCGGCCCGCGGCGTCCGTCTCGCCGTCGCCGACTACAACCGGCCCGAGACCTTCGACGGCCTGTTCGCGGCCGGCGACAAGGTCCTGCTGATCTCGGGCAACGAGTTCGCCAAGGACCGGGTGCGCCAGCACCAGGTCGTCATCGACGCGGCCCGCGCGGCGGGCGTGGCCCTGCTGGCCTACACGAGCGCGCCCGGCAGCCTCAAGGCCGCGCTCGCCGACGACCACCGGGCCACCGAGGAGGCGCTGATCGCCTCCGGGCTGCCCTACAGCCTGCTGCGCAACGGCTGGTACCACGAGAACTACACCGAGAACCTGGGCCCGGTGCTGGAGCACGACGCGGTCGTGGCCGCGGCCGGCGAGGGCCGCGTCTCCTCGGCCTCGCGCGCCGACTACGCCGCCGCCGCGGTCGCCGTGCTGACCGGCGAGGGACACGAGAACACGACGTACGAGCTGGGCGGCGACGAGGCGTGGAGCTTCGGCGAGTACGCGGCCGAGCTGAGCCGGCAGACCGGCCGGGAGATCGCCTACGACGCCGTCACCGTGGAGGCACTGAAGGGCATCCTGGCGGGCGCGGGGCTGCCGGAGCCGCTCGTGGAGATCTTCGCCGGGGTCGACGTGTCGATCGGCAAGGGTGAACTGGTCGTCTCCACCGGTGACCTGTCCCGCCTGGCCGGGCGCCCGACCACCCCGCTCGCGGAGGCGGTCGCCACCGCGCTCAAGGGCTGAGGAACGCGCGGGTGAGCACCCTCACCCCGCCTGTCATGACCGTATGGCGATACGGGCATGACAGGCGGGGTTTCCGGCGCTACCTTCGTTCTCGCGTGCTGCGTGTGTGCGGTGAGAAGGAGGGGCCCGTGCCCGGGACGTCCAAGGGTGAGCACCGGATAGGCCTGCTGAACGGCTTCGCCGCCTACGGCATGTGGGGTCTCGTCCCGCTGTTCTGGCCGCTGCTGAAGCCCGCCGGGGCCATGGAGATCCTGGCCCACCGCATGGTGTGGTCCCTCGTCTTCGTCATCGCCGCCCTGGTCGTCGTACGGCGCTGGGCGTGGGCCGGTGAGCTGCTGCGGCAGCCGCGGCGGCTGGCGCTCGTGGTGCTGGCCGCGGCCGTCATCACCGTGAACTGGGGCGTCTACATCTGGGCGGTGAACTCCGGCCGTGTGGTCGAGGCGTCGCTCGGGTACTTCATCAACCCGCTGGTGACCATCGCGATGGGTGTGCTGCTGCTCAAGGAGCGGCTGCGGCGCGCGCAGTGGGCGGCGGTCGGGGTGGGCTTCGCCGCCGTCGTCGTGCTGACCGTCGGCTACGGGCAGCCGCCGTGGATCTCCCTCTGCCTCGCCTTCTCGTTCGCCACCTACGGTCTGGTGAAGAAGAAGGTCTCCCTCGGCGGCGTCGAGTCGCTGGCCGCCGAGACGGCCGTCCAGTTCGTGCCCGCGCTCGGTTATCTGCTCTGGCTGTCCGCGCACGGCGGCTCCACCTTCACCTCCCAGGGCGCGGGCCACGGTGCCCTGCTGGCGGCGACCGGATTCGTCACCGCGCTGCCGCTGGTCTGCTTCGGCGCCGCGGCGATCCGGGTGCCCCTGTCCACGCTGGGGCTGCTGCAGTACCTGGCGCCCGTCTTCCAGTTCGTGCTCGGCATCCTCTACTTCCACGAGTCGATGCCCGCCGCGCGCTGGGCCGGTTTCGCCCTGGTGTGGCTGGCGCTCGGTCTGCTCACGGCCGACGCGCTGCGCTCCGCGCGCAGGTCGAGGGTGGTCATGGTGTCGCCGCGCGTCGAGGCGACACCCGACTCCGCCCCGGTGGAGGCCTGAGGGGGATGTGCCCCGGCGGGGACGGGAGCCGGCTGTCGGTGGCGGCCGTTACAACTGGGCCCATGCCGACGCAGACACCTGAACCGCTGCACTGGAAGCTCGTCATCGACGCCGCCGACCCGCACGCTCAGGCCGACTTCTGGGCCGCCGCGCTGCGCTACGAGGCCGAGGACAACAGCGCGCTCGTCGAGCGGCTGCGGTCCTCCGGCGCGCTGCCCGAAGCGGCCACCGTCGAGTACCAGGGCCGCACCGCCTTCCGTGACCTGATCGCCGTGCGCCACCCCGACGACCCGGTCGACCCGGTCTCGGGCACCGGGCTGGGGCGGCGGCTGCTCTTCCAGCGCGTCCCGGAGGCGAAGACCGGCAAGAACCGGCTCCACCTCGACCTGCACCCCGGCGAGGGCCGGCGCGCGGACGAGGTGGCGCGGCTTGCGGCGCTCGGGGCGCGCGTCCTGCACGAGGTGAAGGAGCCGGCCGGCGAGTGGGTGCTGATGGCCGACCCGGAGGGCAACGAGTTCTGCGTCCACTGACCAGCCTCCACCGACCAGCGGGTGGGCCCCGCCCCCGCGCAGGACCGGGCCGTCAGGCCCCTTCGGCGCGGGCCGCGCGGTCGGTCAGGCGGACCATGCGGGCGCGCGCGGACCGCAGCGGCTCCGGGTCCCCGGCCGCGGGCCCCGGCTCCGCTTCGAGCTCGGTCCACAGCTCGATCAGCTCGCGGCCGAGCCGCAGGCCCTCGTGCGGGTCGCGCACCGCCCGCCACGCGGTGGCCGCGCTCCGCACGTTGCCGTAGGCCGCCTCGGCGTCCCGGGCCTGCCGGCGCAGCCGGGCGAGGTCCAGGCAGCGGTGGAAGGAGCGGACCGGGTCGCCCGCCAGGTAGGCGATGTAGGCGGTGAGTTCGCCCAGGTGCAGCACCTCGGGGTGGTGCGGGCCGAGCACACCGGAGGCTTCGGTGACCGTGCGGTCGGCGAGTTCCGCCGCGACCTCGATACGGCCCTCCCGCACGGCCTCGTTGATCCGTGCCAGCGGCCCGGCGAGCAGTTCCGCACCCTCGGCGGTCTCGGTCACGGGCTCGTCCCCGAGCACCTCCTCGGCAACGGCGTCGAAGCCGCGCGCGGGGGTGGGCGTGGCGGAGCCGGCCGATACGGGCGCGGGGTCGAGCAGCGGCGCGGGAACCGGAGCGACGGCGGGCATCCGGCGAAGCTCCGGAGCGGGGCGGCAGGCAGCGGCGGGCTTCTGTCGGGAGCCGGCGTCGGCGGCGAGCGCGCGGCGGGAGGTGCCCACGGGCTCGGGCCGGGAGTCGGTCGCGGGCTCGGGCGCGGAGTCGGTCGCGGGCTCGGGCCAGGACGCGGCGGCGGGTGCGGACCGGGAGTCACCCGCGGGCTCGGGCCAGGAGCCGGTGGCGGCCCCGGGCCGGGCGTCGGCCGCGGCTCCGGGCCGGGCGTCGGCCTCGGGGGTGGGCTGCGGCTCGGCGGTGGCGCGGGGCGTGGGCGCGGTCATGGCGGGGGGCGGGCCGAACTGCCCTGTGGGCTCCTGGGGTACGCCGGTGGAGGCGCCGGGGGCGACGCGTACGGGGTCCCCCGCCATCCTGCTGGAGCCGTCCGCGAAGACCTCCAGCGGGACCACGCAGCCGGCGCGGTCGTCGTGGATCGTGGCCCGTATGGGGGTGCCCAGGCTGATGGCCAGGCGCTGGAGGTGATTCAGCACGGCCTGCTGGATGTCCTCACCCTCAGCCGCGGCCAGCACCGTCCCGCCCACCGACGCGCCGCCCTCGCCGGACACCCGGACGTGCACCGCCGACGGGTGTGCCACGGGCTGCTGCGCCCGCCTCTTCTCGAAGCTGAGTCGAGACATCGGTTCCCTCACTCCCCCGGCGTCACGATCCGGTCGTACGCGTCCCTGTGACCAGTGTGTCGGCTCGGCCCGGCTCCCGCGTCACCACGACGTCACAGCCTCGCACCAGCCGTACCCCCTGAGACACCTCGAAACCCCTTGAGAAGGAGTGCTTGCGTATGCATAAAATGCACACGCCTGCATTCGCGGTACGACAACGCTCACTCTGGGGGTCCCATGAGCCGCCGTTTCCTGTTCGTCCTGGGCAGCGCCCGCCTCGACGGCAACACCGAACTGCTGGCCCGGGAGGCCGCCGAGCAGCTGCCGGCGGACGTCGAACAGCGCTGGATCCGCCTCGCCGAGAACCCGCTGCCCGACTTCGAGGACCTGCGGCACGACAGCGACCGTGTACGCCCGTCCCCGGACACCGCCACCGGTCTGCTGCTGGACGCCACGCTCGCGGCGACGGACCTCGTGATCGCCTCGCCGCTGTACTGGTACTCGGTGTCCAGCCTCACCAAGCGCTACCTGGACCACTGGTCGGGCTGGCTGCGCACCCCGGGCCTCGACTTCCGGGCGGGGATGGCCGGACACACCCTGTGGGGCGTCACCGCGCTCGCGGGCCTGGAGCCGTCGGTCGCCGACCCCCTGGTGGGCACGCTCAACAACTCCGCCGCCTACCTGGGGATGCGCTTCGGCGGGGTGCTGCTGGGCAACGGCAGCGCACCCGGGGACGTCGCCGACGACACCGAGGCGCTGGCCCGCGCCAAGACCTTCTTCGCCCGCGAGGCACCGCTCGCCCGCTTCCCCCACCAGGACGCCTGAGCCCCGCTAGACGCTGATGTCCTTCGTCGTGAACCGCGCCCAGGCCGCCGAGCCGAACACGGCCGCGTACAGGGCCTGGAGGCCGAGGTCGCGCACCAGGCCGTCCCAGTAGACGGGATCGCGCATCAGGTCGGCGAAGGACAGCCAGTAGTGCGGGAAGAGATACGGCTGCACGGCGTGCAACTGGGGTATCTGGTCCAGGATCTGGACGGTGATGAGCAGCCCGACGGTCGTCGCCATCGCCGCGATGCCGCTGTTGGTCAGGGTCGACACGAACAGGCCCAGGGCTGCCACGCCGACCAGCGAGGCGGCGACCACGAGGGCGATCAGCAGCGCCCGGCCGAGGCCCTCGGCGAAGCTGATCCGGGTGCCGGAGATGGTCGTGAGGTCGCCGAGCGGGAACAGCAGGGCCCCGACGGCCAGCGCGGAGACGGCCACGACCAGGGTGGCCAGCACGCAGAAGGCCATGACCGTCGTGTACTTGGTGAGCAGCAGCCGGGTGCGGCCGGCCGGGGCGACGAGCAGATAGCGCAGGGTGCCGCCGCCCGCCTCGCCGGCGATCGCGTCGCCCGCGACCACGCCGACCGCCATCGGCAGGAAGAACGGCAGGGTCGCGGCCAGCGCCGTGAACACCAGGAACAGGCCGTTGTTGGTGATCTGCGCGAGGAACGCCGGTCCCCCGCCACCGTCCGGGCCGGCCGCCGAGCCGCCGCGCGTCTCCAGCTTCACCGCGATGCCGACCAGCACCGGCACCGCCGCCAGCACCCCGAGCAGCGCGAGCGTGCGCCAGCGCCGGACCGTGGTGACCAGCTCGCTGCGCAGCAGCCCGAAGGTCCACAGGGGGTTGGCCCGGCGCACGGCCGGTGCCTGCGCCGTCTCAGCCCGCGACATCGAAGCCCTCCCCCGTCAGTGCCACGAACGCGTCCTCCAGCGAGGCGCGTTCGAGCGTCAGACCGCGCACCCGGACACCCGTCGTGACCAGTGCCGCGGTCACCTCGGCGAGATCCCGCTCGGGCGGCTCACCGGTCACCCGGTCGCCGTCCGTGATCACGTCGGCGACGCCCAGCTCCTTCAGCACCCGGGCCGCTTCGCCGGGGTCCGGGGTGGTCACCACCAGCCGGCCGCGCGCACCGGCCGCCAGGTCGGCCACCGCGCCCTGGGTGACCAGGCGGCCCTGGGTCATGACCGCCGCGTGCGTGCACACCTGCTCGATCTCGTCGAGGAGGTGGGAGGAGAGGAACACCGTGGTGCCGTCGGAGGCCAGTTCCCGGATCAGGGCCCTGATCTCGCGCATGCCCTGCGGGTCGAGGCCGTTGGTCGGCTCGTCCAGGACCAGCAGCCGGCGCGGCTGGAGCAGTGCGGCGGCCAGCCCCAGGCGCTGTTTCATGCCGAGCGAGTACGCCCTCGCCTTCTTGCCGGCGGCGGCCGTGAGGCCCACCCGGTCCAGGGCGGCCGCGACACGCGCGCGCCGGGTGCGTGGGTCGGCGGTCGGGTCGGCGGCGTCGTAGCGCAGCAGGTTGTCCCGGCCGGACAGGAAGCCGTACAGCGCCGGACCCTCGATCAGCGCGCCGACGTGCGGCAGGACCGCGCGGCCGGCCCTGGGCATCGGGCGGCCCAGGACGCGGGCCGTGCCCGAGGTCGGCTCGATCAGGCCCATCAGCATGCGGATGGTGGTCGTCTTGCCGGAGCCGTTGGGGCCGAGGAAGCCGAAGACGCTGCCCGCCGGGACGGTCAGGTCGAGACCGTCGACGGCGAGCTGTCCGCCCCGGTAGCGCTTGGTCAGGCCGCGCGTGGCGATGGCAGGCGCCGGCGCTTCCCCCGGCTCGCGCCGCGTGGCGGACGGTTCGTCCATCGGCTCCCCCTCGACTCGTCGTGCCCGCGAAGGGCCGTTACCCCCCGCGGAGGGGTCACTTCCCGGCGTCGGCCGCCTTCACCAGCATGTCCTTGGTGACCGCTCCGGCGTACACCTTGCCGTCGTCGGTGATCAGGGCGTTGACCAGGCGGGTGGAGAAGACCGTGCCCTTGCCGAACTTGCCGGAGACGTGGTCGCCGAGCGAGCCCAGGAAGCCGCCGAGGGCGCCGTCGGAGGAGCCGGTCGGCAGGCCGCCCTTGGCGCCGGTGTCGAAGGTGGCGATGGACGTCCAGCCCTTGCCGAGGACGGTGGCGCCCTCCAGGCCCTTGCCGAAGCCCTTGCCGGGCCGCGCGAGGTCCGGCGTGCCGTCGGCCCGCTTGCCGTCCGCGCCCTTGCCGTCGGCCGGCCTGCCGTGGCCGAACCCGCCGAACTTCTCGTGCCCGTCCTTCCCGTCGGCCTTGCCCTCGGTGACCTTCGCGCCCTTGGGCGGGGTGAAGTCGAAGGTGGAGGCGGCCGGCCGGTCGAAGGAGACCTGGGTGAAGCCCGCGTCGAGCACGGCGGCGCCGCCGCTCCTCGGGGTCAGGGTGAACTTCAGCGGCTGGCCCGTCTCGGCGTCCACCGCGATGCTGATCGCGCCGACGGTGGTGCCGGACTGCTTGGGCTTGATCAGCAGCTTGTAGGCGTCGCGTCCGGCGACGTGCGCGGTGCCGTCGACGGTCACGGACGTGGTGTCGTCGACCGACTTCAGGGCCTCGTCGGCGAAGTCCTTCGGCGTGGCCGGCGGCTCGGCGCGGTGCTCCTTGCCGGCTTCGGCGGCGGTGCCGTGGAAGACCTCGTTGCTCTTGCTGTCGTAGCCCCAGACGTCCTTGCCGTCGTGGATGAGGCTGTACTCGGCGCCGCTCTCCAGCAGCGACAGCTTCTGCCGCTCCGGGCCGTCGGCCGCGATCCGCAGGGTGTGCGTGCCGGAGACCAGCTCGGTGAGCTTGGCCTTCGGGTCGGCCGAGGAGCCGTCGCCGCCCCCGGCCGCACCGGACGCCAGGCTGCTCTCCAGGCCGCCGAGGTTCGGCAGGCCGAGGTCGGTGGTGACCTTCACCGTGCCGGACAGCCGCTGCACGTCCGACTTGGCGATCTTGTCGATGAGCTGCTGGGCGGTGATCTTCGGCAGGTCGGGGTCACCGGAGTCGGCCAGCGCCGGGACCAGCCCGATCGTGGCCGCCGCCACCCCCACCACCGCGACCGGGACCACGTACCGGGCGGCCTTGCGGCGTCCCGAGGGCAGGTCGTCGTCCTGCGCGGTGCCCGTCGTGTCGTCGGATTCGTACGGTGCCATCAGTGCCTTACCTCCGTCGTCGGCGGCGGCTGTCCACTCGCTGGTCCACCTGAGCCGCCATTCTCACCCGAATCGGTGAGGAGTGGTGATTTCCGTGGTTTCCATCTGACCAAATCGGCCGTGAGGAAGCGTCAGACCACGGAGCCAACTCGTGTACGCCTGCGGTATGACACGCGAGGGCGGTGCCTCCCCCGACCCGTAGGGGTCGA
This sequence comes from Streptomyces sp. IBSBF 3136, assembly GCF_036815105.1. NCBI lineage: Bacteria > Bacillati > Actinomycetota > Actinomycetes > Kitasatosporales > Streptomycetaceae > Streptomyces > Streptomyces sp. IBSBF 3136. Next base: position 36,990 of record NZ_JAJSZC010000015.1, on the reverse strand, counting down.
GCGGGAGGCACCGCCCTCGCGGCGGGTACGGAGGTTCAGCCGGCCCGGTGCACCACCGCGTCGCACAGCTCCAGGAGGGCCGTCTTGGCGTCGCACTCCCGCAGCGGGGCCAGCGCGGCGCGCGCCTCTTCCGCGTACCGGACGGTGTCCCGGCGGGCCTGTTCGAGCGCGGGGTGGGCGCGGAGCGCGGCGAGCGCCTCGGCGTGCCGGGCGTCGTCGCTGAGGTCGGAGTCCAGCAGCTCGCACAGGGCGGCGTCCTCGGGCAGCCCCAGCCGGGCGGCACGCTCGCGCAGCCGGAGCACGGGCAGCGTCGGGATGCCCTCGCGCAGGTCGGTCCCCGGGGTCTTGCCGGACTCGTGGGAGTCGGAGGCGATGTCCAGGACGTCGTCCGCGAGCTGGAAGGCGACCCCGAGCCGCTCGCCGTACTGGGTGAGCACGTCGACGACCGTCTCGTCGGCGCCGGACATCATCGCGCCGAACCGGCAGGAGACCGCGACCAGCGAGCCGGTCTTGCCGCCCAGCACGTCCAGGTAGTGCTCGACCGGGTCGCGGCCGTCCGAGGGGCCCGCGGTCTCCAGGATCTGGCCCGTGACCAGCCGTTCGAACGCGAGGGCCTGCACCCGGACCGCCTCGGGGCCGAGGTCGGCGAGGATCTGGGAGGCGCGGGCGAAGAGGAAGTCGCCGGTCAGGACCGCGACGGAGTTGCCCCAGCGCGTGTTGGCGCTGTCCACACCGCGGCGCACGGCCGCCTCGTCCATCACGTCGTCGTGGTACAGCGTGGCCAGGTGGGTCAGCTCCACGACGACGGCCGACGGCACGATGCCGGGCGCGTGCCGGTCGCCGAACTGCGCCGCGAGCATCACGAGCAGCGGCCGGAACCGCTTCCCACCGGCCCTGACAAGGTGCTGCGCGGCCTCCGTGATGAACGGGACCTCGCTCTTGGTGGCTTCGAGCAAGCCTTCCTCGACAGCCGCCAATCCGGCCTGGACATCGGCTTCCAGAGCCTGGTCCCGCACGCTCAGCCCGAACGGCCCGACGACGGTCACGAGGGGTCTCCTGTCTGCTGGTGTCTGCTGCGCGATTACACGGTTTGTCGATAGGTCGCTGCCATCACTCAAGTCAGCGTATCCGGTCCTGTTTCGATCACCGATAGCGCCCACCGGTCCAGCCCGGGCGGTATCGGATCACGGCCGGTATGTTTTCGATCATCTGATAAGAGCTGAGTTCTACCGACTTACGCCGAACTAGTCCATTTTGTCGCGAACTGCGCGGTGGCTGGATTACTCCTTTCGTGCCATGGCCAGCGAATGTCTCGAATCCCCCATGTCTGATTTGATACGCTTTGCCATTTCGTGAGTTGGGTCACGGTCGCCCGTGTACCCGAACGATCGCGCCACCCCCGGTCCGCCCTTGCCGCAGTGGCCAGTTGAGGGTTGGCAACCGCAAAGGATCAAGTACCCCATAAGGCACAGACCAAGGTCAACTAGTGCTTTATGTGAATCCGACGCTTGTTCCGGACATGTGCTCTCGCATAGCTTCCGGGCCTGTCAGGCGAACGCCGAATCCTGCCGCGTCTGACACCACCCATCGACGAACTCATTCGTACGGCAGGAGCGGGGGAACCAGGTAAGTCGCCGGACCGGACGGCACACGTCGCGCCGGGACGGCTAGGGGTGAAGTCGTGCCTCCCCCCAGGGGCACGGCCGGGCACCTCCCCGCCCGAACCCGACAGCTCACCCCGCAGGCGACGGAGAGGATGTTCGCCATGCCTGCTGCCGCCCAGCGCCGCACCAACCGTCTCTTCCGCACGCTCGCCGTCGCCGGTACCGGTGCCGCCGTCCTCGCGCTCCCCCTCATCGGCGCGACGGCCGCCTCCGCCGCCACCCCCGCCGCCACGACCGTCTCCACCACCCCGGCCGGGTACCCCAACAACCTCGACGGCTGGATCCGCGAGTCCCTCGCGATCATGAAGGAGAAGGCCATACCGGGCACCTACAACGGCATCTACCGCAACGTGATCCGTGAGTCGTCCGGCAACCCGAACGCCATCAACCTGTGGGACTCCAACGCCGCCGCGGGCATCCCGTCCAAGGGCCTGCTCCAGGTCATCGACCCGACGTTCACCGCGTACCACGTGGCCGGAACGTCCTTCAACATCTACGACCCGGTCGCCAACATCACCGCCGCCTGCAACTACGCGGCCAAGCGGTACGGGTCGATCGACAACGTCTTCGGCGCCTACTGACCGGCACCGGTGACTGATCACCACTGAGGTCCCGGTCAGTCGGTCGGGAACAGTCTTTCGAGGACGACGGCGATGCCGTCGTCCTCGTTCGACGTGGTGAGCTCGTCGGCCACCGCCTTCAGCTCGGGATGGGCGTTGGCCATGGCCACACCGTGTCCGGCCCAGTCGAACATCGGAATGTCGTTGGGCATGTCGCCGAAGGCGAGGGCCCGGCCGGCGGCGATCCCCAGGTGGTCCGCGGCCAGTGCCAGCCCCGTCGCCTTGGTCACACCGCACGGCTGGAGTTCCACGGTCCCCGGACCCGACATCGTGACGGTCGCGAGCGAGCCCACCGCCGACCGCGCGATCGACGCCAACTCGTCGTCCGACAGCGCCTGGTGGCGCAGCAGCACCTTGCTGATGGGCTCGCTCCACAGGTCGTCGCGCCGGTCCACCCGCACCGCGGGCAGGGTCGGGTGCGGCATCAGGTACCCCGGTTCGATCAGGGTGAGCCCGTCCACGCCGTCCTGGTCGACGGCCGCGTAGACCTGGCCCACCTCGGCCTCGATCTTGCCGAGCGCGGTCTCGGCCAGTTCCCGGTCCAGCCGGACCGACCACAGCATGCGGTCCGTCCCGGCGTCGTACACCTGCGCGCCCTGCCCGCACACCGCGAGCCCCGTGCAGCCGAGCGCGTCCAGCAGGGGCCGTACCCGGGGGGCCGGCCGGCCGGTCACCACCAGGTGCCGGGCGCCGGCCCGCGCCGCCCGTTCGAGCGCGGCCAGCGACCGGTCGGAGACGGTGTCGTCAGCACGCAGCAGCGTCCCGTCCAGGTCGGTGGCGATCAGTGCGTATGCGGGGGGTACGGCCATGATCAGAGAATACGGACCTCGCGCCCCGCCGACTCACCACGCTGCGGCCGGACTTGTGTACTGCCCGGCCCCAAGTGGTGCCCGCCACCTGCTCGATGGCCATGCCGCCCCTGGCCCCGTGGTGGCTCGGCCGCCCACCGCTCCGTGGCGGCGGGCGGCGGACGGCAGGGTGGACCGCGAAGGGCCCCCGGGGTCTCAGCCGTGGGCGGCCGCCAGATGCCCGGCCAGCCGGGGCGAGGCGAACTCGGTGCCGCACACGAAGCGCATCACCGGGCCGTACGAGGAGGCCGCCGGGAGGCCGGTGAAGTACAGGCCGGGTACGGAGGAGACGTATCCGGCGCCCAGCCTGGGCGTGCCACGGCTCACGGCGAGCCGGGTGCGCAGTCCGTGGCCGAGGAAGTCCATCGCCGCGATGTCCACGCGGTAGCCGGTGGCCGCGATGACGTGGTCGGCGCAGAGCCGCTCGGTGCCGCCCGCGTGGGTGCGGACGGTGAGGACGGGGCTGCCGTCCTGCGCCTCGGCGGCCAGCACCCGGTCCACTTCCTGGACCTGCACCTTGCCCTCGAAGCGGTCGCGCAGCCACCAGGCGCCGAGCGGGCCGAGGACCCGGCGGACCAGGTAGTGGCGGGTGCGGTCGGGCAGGAAGCGGTACGGGTGGGGGTAGTAGCTGAGCGCCCACAGGGACCAGGCCCGGCCGAACGGGGACTCCGGGCGCAGCCCCGGCTGCCGCCAGGGCGGTGCGCCGAAGGCCACCCGGCCGCGGCCGCGCGAGACCACGCGCACCTGGGCGCCCGCCTCGGCCGCGAGGACCGCCGTCTCCAGGGCGGACTGGCCGGCGCCGACGACGATCAGCTCCTTGCCGGCGAAGCGGGTGAGGTCGTGGTGCTGGGAGCTGTGGGAGACCGGGGCCGTGGGCGCCGGTCCGTCGGCCGCCGCTGCCGCCAGCTCGGCCGGGAGGTGGTCGAGGCCGGACAGGCCGGTGGCCACGACGACCGCGCGCGCGGTGAACGTCTCCCCCGAGTCCAGTTTGAGTTCGAACCCGCCGCTCCGGTCACGGTCGACGGAGACGACCCGGACCCGTTCCAGGCCGGGCAGCAGCTTCTGCTGGAACCACTCCCCGTAGGCGATGAAGGTCTCCACGGGGATGACGTCCTCGTCGGTCACCAGCCGGCGGACGCCCGCCGCGTCGCAGTAGTCGGCGAGGGTGTGGCCCGGCTGCGGGCAGTCGAAGCTGGAGGCGGCGGGCGTCGACTTCAGGAGCATGCCCTCGGGCATGTGGTCGCGCCAGCTGACCATGGGGTCGCCGAAGACGCGGACGGGAATACCTCGGGCCCGCAGATGGGCGGCGGTGGACAGGCCGAACGGCCCGGCCCCGATGACTGCAACCGGTCGAATCACGAAGTCCCTCCCCAGAGACACGGTGCGCCACCTTCGTGGCCTTGCCTACTTCGTGGCGGTGATGGTGCTGCCGCCGCGGCGGTTGGTCCGCCACAGCTGATAGAGGTGCTTCGCGCCCGGGCGCGCGAAGCGGGCGAGCATCGTGAGGAACGGCAGCGGGTCGTCACCCGCGAACCAGGCCAGCTCCGTGCCGCTCGCCCGCGCCGGTGCGTGCGGCGTCGTGTAGCCGCTGCGGCGGTAGGCGAGCAGGGCGGGCAGGTCGATGTTCTCCACGACGTAGCGGTGGCCGGCCCGCTGTTCCCCCTCCGGGACGGGGCGGCCGGTGAGGTGCAGGTGCATCGCGCGTACGACGTCCACGCCCGACTCGTTCTCGAAGAGCCGGAACTGGGCGCCCATGCGCGGGTTGAAGTCGAGGAGTTTGTATTGTCCGTCGCGCCGGTCGAAGCGCAGGTCCAGGTCGATGATCCCGCTGAAGCCGATCTGTTTGATGAAACGGGCGGCGAGGTCGGCGAGTTCCGGGTTGTCGACGACGTACGCGTTCGCCGTCATGCCCGCGTGCGGGGGCCAGGAGCGCACCTTGACGCCGGTGAAGAGGGCGAGCGGGGCGGAGTCGGCGTCGAAGCAGGCGTGCACGATCCAGTCCTCGGCCTCCTCCCTCGGCAGGTACTCCTGGAGGATCACGCCCGGGCGCTCGCCCCAGTCGCGGGCCAGGGTGAGCAGTCCCTCTCGGGTGGCGATCCGCGTCGTGCCGTTGACGGCGGGCCGGCTGCGCCGCACGAACGCCTCGCGGTTCTTGGCCACCACCGGGAAGCGGGCCTCGGCGGCGAAGGCGGCGATCTCCTCGTAGGAGTCGGGGAACGCGGCCGCCGGGCTCGCGACGTCGTGTTCCACGCACAGTTCGTGCAGACCCTGCTTGCTGGCCAGCCGGCGCGGCAGCGCGGGGTCGACGCGCGGGAAGAGGAAGGGGCCGCCCAGGTCGTCCTGGTGTTCGGCGATCAGGACGGCGGCCTCCTCGTCCGTCGGGATCAGGACGGCCGGGCGGCCGATCCGGCGGCCGATGCGCAGCAGGCCCTCGACCAGGTGCCCCGGTTCCTCGGCCCCGGTCGTGGGCCAGACGAACGCGCGGGTCAGGTAACGGGAGGACGCCGCCGGCGTGTACGGGTCCTCGGTGACGGCGTACATGGGCACACCCAGCCGGCCCAGACTGCGGATCGCGCCGACACCGCCGTGGTGCAGCGGATAGTCACCGAATTTGACGATCAGTCCTGGTACGTCACGGTCGGCGTCGCACGGCATGCCGACGGCGTTTCTGGCCACGGGTCCCCCCACGTGTCCCCCTTACGGAACGGACCCACCCCGTCCGTGTCCCCCAAAGGACGCTAAGCCGGAATTGCCTACTCCGACAAGACCTATCCGGACATTGCGAACTCTTTAGACATCAATCGAGCAACCATTCGAGGTCGGCGCCACGAGGGGGGAGGCACTGCCCAAGACCCGTGCCTCGGCCGTAACGTGTGCCGCGACCATATGGAACGCATCGCCATGCATGGCGCGGATGAGAGTGAGGCAGTACCCCATGCCCCCCTTCGACGTCCCCGAGGGCGACCCCTTCGGTCCGCACAACCTTCCCTATGGCGTGTTCTCGCCCTCCGGCAGCACGGAACGGAGGGTCGGCGTCCGGCTCGGTGAGCACGTCCTCGACGCGGGCGCCGCGGCCGCAGCCCTCGGCTCGCCGTACGTCTCCCTGCTCGCGCAGCCCACCCTCACCCCCCTCCTGGCCGCCGGGCGCACCGCCTGGTCGGACGTGCGGCGGGCGCTGACGGCGTGGGTCACGGTGCCCTCGCACCGGACGACGATCGAACCGCTGTTCCACCACCTGTCGGCGGTGACCCTGCATCTGCCCTTCGAGGTCGCCGACTACGTCGACTTCTACGCCTCCGAGAACCACGCCCGGAACGTCGGCCAGATCTTCCGGCCCGACGCCGAGGACTCGCTGACGCCCAACTGGAAGCACCTGCCGATCGGTTACCACGGCCGCGCCGGCACCGTGGTCGTCTCGGGCACCGACGTCGTACGGCCCTCCGGCCAGCGCAAGGGCCCCGGCGACCCGGCGCCCGTCTTCGGCCCGTCGATCCGGCTGGACATCGAGGCCGAGGTCGGCTTCGTGGTGGGCGTGCCCTCACGGCTGGGCGGACCGGTGGCGCTCGGCGACTTCCGGGAGCACGTCTTCGGGCTGTGCCTGCTCAACGACTGGTCGGCGCGGGACATCCAGGCATGGGAGTACGTCCCCCTCGGTCCGTTCCTCGGCAAGTCCTTCGCGACCTCGGTGTCGGCGTGGATCACCCCGCTGGAGGCCCTGGACCACGCGCGCGTGACGCCCCCGGAGCGCACCCACCCGCTGCTGCCCTACCTGGACGACTCGGCCCCCGGGATCGAGCCCGGCGGCTACGACCTGCGGATCTCCGTCGCGATCAACGGCCAGGTGGTGTCCGAGCCGCCGTTCTCCACCATGTACTGGACGGCCGCCCAGCAGCTCGCCCACATGACGGTGAACGGGGCCTCGCTGCGCACCGGCGACCTGTACGGCTCGGGCACGGTGAGCGGCCCACTGGAGAACCAGCGCGGCTCTCTCCTCGAGCTGACCTGGAACGGCCGTGACCCGCTCGAACTCCCCGACGGCAAGCGGGCGTTCCTGGAGGACGGGGACGTCGTGACGATGTCGGCGTGGGCGCCGGGCGCGGACGGGACCCGGGTCGGCCTGGGCGAGGTCGGCGGGCGGGTCGTGTCGGGCTGAGCCCGGCCCGTGGCGGGCGCCGGTGCGGGTGATTCGGCGCCGGACACCTGACTCGTGGCCCCTGTCCCCGTCATACTGGCGGGGACACGCACCACTTGACGCGCCGGCTGGTGTGTCGGCACCGCACCACCCGCCCCGCACGCCTCTCCGACCAGGAACCGGAGCCCCGGCATGACCGTCTGCCTGCTCCTGCTGAGCGTCGTCGCCCTGACGGCCGCCGTGCCGGCACCACGTGCGCTGACCCGGGCGGCCTGGACCGAGCGGGAACCCGTGGTCGCGCTGTGGGTGTGGCAGTGCCTGGTCGCCACGGTCCTGCTGTGCTGTCTCACCGCGCTGGTGCTGGGCGCGGCGGCCGTCTTCCACACCGTCCGCGACCGGGTGTTCGCCCCCGCGCCGCCCGCGGTGACCGCCGCGTACGACCTCTCCGCCGCCCCGGTCTGGGCCGTCGCCCTCACCGTGCTGCTGGCCTGCGGGGCCGCCTGGACGACGGCGATGCTGACCCGGGAGCTCGCCGAGGTCCACCGGCGCCGTGGCCGGACGCGCGCGCACCTGCGCGAGCGGGCACCCGACCTGCCCGGGGGGCTGCCCGCGGCCCGTGGCCCGATGCTGGTGCTGGAGGACGAGTACCCGGACGCCTGGTGGATGCCCGGACACCCTCCGCAGCTCGTGGTGACCACCGGGGCACTGCACCGCCTCACCGACCACCAGCTGGACGCCGTCCTCACCCATGAGCGCGGCCACGCCCGCGCCCACCACGACTGGCTGCTCCACCTGTCCACCGCGCTCGCCACCGGCTTTCCGCGCGTCCCGCTCTTCGCCCACTTCTGCGACCAGACGCACCGGCTGGTCGAACTGGCCGCCGACGACACGGCCTCCCGCCGCTGCGGGCACCTCACCACCGCGCTGGCCCTGATCGAGCTGAACCAGCACCGCGGCGTGCTGTCCTGCGCCTCCAGCCGGCGCCTCCTCGGCGAGCGGGTGGACCGCCTGCTGGAGCCGCCGCCCCGGCTGCTGCGCCGCCACCGGGCGCTGACGACGACGGTGGCGGCCCTGGTGCCGCTGCTGCCGCTCCTGATCACCTTCGCCCCGGGACTGACGGCACTGACGTAAGCCCCTTCCCGGCCGTGCCGGCCAGGTCGATCGGCCGCGTCGCTCGGCGGCGTCGACCGGGTCGGAAGGGCCGGGCCCGTCGGCCGCCCCGGTGGGTACGGGGGCTACATCCAGTCGTCCGGCTCCGGCTCGTCCTCCGGCTCGGGCCACTCGTCCACCGGGTGCTCCACGCCGGCGGACGACGGCGCGGCGGCGACCGGTGCCGGACCGTCCAGGGAGTTCAGCACCTCCAGCACGCCTTCGCCGTACGTCGCCAGCTTCTTCTCGCCGACGCCGTTCACCGTGCCCAGGTCACGCACCGAGCCGGGTCTGCGGGCGACGATCTCCCGCAGGGTGGCGTCGTGGAAGATGACGTACGCCGGGACGCCCTGTTCGCGGGCCTGTTCGGCGCGCCAGGCGCGCAGCGCCTCGAAGGCGGGGAGCAGCTCGGCGGGCAGTTCGGCCGCGGCGGCCTTGGCCTTGCGGTCGCCCCGGCCCGAGGAGGCGCCCGCGCCCGACCGGGAGGCGGTCGGCCGCTTCGGCTCCTTGCGCAGCGGTACCTCCCGCTCCCGGCGCAGCACCGCACCGCTCGCCTCGGTGAGGGCCAGCGTGCCGTACTCCCCCTCGACCGCGAGGAGCCCCTGCGCCAGCAGCTGCCGGATCACGCCCCGCCACTCGCCGTCGGTGAGGTCCTGGCCGATGCCGAAGACGGACAGCTGGTCGTGGTCGAACTGGATCACCTTGCCGGTGCGCTTGCCGAGCAGGATGTCGACGATCTGCACGGCGCCGAACTTCTGCCCGCGCTCCCGCTGCAGCCGTACCACCGTCGACAGCGCCTTCTGCGCGGCGACGGTGCCGTCCCAGGTCTCCGGCGGGGTCAGGCAGGTGTCGCAGTTGCCGCATCCGCCGGTGACGGCGTCCTGACCGAAGTAGGCCAGCAGCTGGCCGCGCCGGCACTGGACGGTCTCGCACAGGGCGAGCATGGCGTCGAGGTGGGAGGCGGCCCGGCGGCGGAACGCCTCGTCGCCCTCGCCGGACTGGATCAGCTTGCGCTGCTGGATGACGTCGTTGAGGCCGTAGGCCATCCAGGCCGTGGACGGCAGGCCGTCGCGGCCCGCGCGGCCCGTCTCCTGGTAGTAGCCCTCGATCGACTTGGGCAGGTCCAGGTGGGCGACGAACCGCACGTCCGGCTTGTCGATGCCCATGCCGAAGGCGATGGTCGCGACCACGACCAGACCCTCCTCGCGCAGGAACCGCGACTGGTGGGTCGCGCGCGTGCCGGCGTCCAGGCCGGCGTGGTAGGGCACCGCCTCGATGCCGTTGGCGCTCAGGAACTCGGCGGTCCGCTCCACGGAATTGCGGGAGAGGCAGTAGACGATCCCGGCGTCGCCCGCGTGCTCCTCCTTGAGGAAGGCGAGGAGCTGCTTCCTGGGGTCGGCCTTGGGCACGATCCGGTACTGGATGTTGGGCCGGTCGAAGCTGGCGACGAAGTGGCGGGCGGCCGGCAGGTTCAGCCGCTGGGTGATCTCCTGATGGGTGGCGTCCGTGGCGGTGGCCGTGAGGGCGACCCGCGGGACGTCCGGCCAGCGCTCGCCGAGCAGGGAGAGGGTGAGGTAGTCGGGGCGGAAGTCGTGGCCCCACTGGGAGACACAGTGCGCCTCGTCGATCGCGAACAGGGAGATCCTGCCGCGCGAGAGCAGGCCGAGCGTGCTCTCCACCCGCAGCCGCTCCGGGGCCAGGTAGAGCAGGTCCAGCTCACCCGCGAGGAACTCGGCCTCGACCATGCGCCGCTCGTCGAAGTCCTGCGTGGAGTTGATGAAGCCGGCTCGCACGCCGAGGGCGCGCAGGGCGTCCACCTGGTCCTGCATCAGCGCGATCAGCGGGGAGACCACCACGCCCGTACCAGGTCTGACCAGGGCGGGGATCTGGTAGCACAGCGACTTGCCGCCACCGGTCGGCATGAGGACGACGGCGTCGCCGCCCGCCACCACGTGCTCGATGACCGCCTGCTGTTCGCCTCGGAAGGCCTCGTACCCGAAGACCCGGTGCAGCGTGGCCAGCGCCTCGCTCGCGGCCGCGTCCGGCCCTTCGGTCACCGTTGGCATCTCGCTGATCCCGCCCGTCGTGCTCATCGTCCGGTCCCCCGTGTCCTGTCCGTCTCGTCCCCCGTGCGTCGTCGTCCCTCGACCACTGCCTCCACGATAGGGGCCCGCGCCGACAGTGCCGGAAGTTGTCCACAGATGCGCATGGTTTGTCGTATCAGCCCATCGGACGCTGCCCGGCGGTCGCCGCTCAACCGATCGAGTGCTTATCGGCAGCCGCCCATCGACCCATCGGGTGCTTCCGGAGGACCGCCCGCCCGCGCGCGGGAAAGGCTGCTGGAGCGGGTCGGGATGAGGCCCGCCCGCCGACGGATCACGTCGCGCGCTCCTCCAGGGGTGCGCGATCCCACCCGCGCCTGCCCCTAGGAGCCCCACCTCATGATCGCTCGTCTCGCAGGAGCCGCCCTCACCCTCGTCGCGGCCCTCGCCGTGCCCGCGTCCGCGCCCGCCCACGCCACCGGTCTCGACCCCGCCGTCGAACAGCAGCTGGGGGAGGCGTACGCGGCCACGGCGCAGTACGGCTACACGCCGTTCGCCACCGCGGACGGCTACCGGGCCCGCGTGTGCCTGGCCCGCGCCCAGGGCGGCATGGGCTTCCACTACTTCAACGAGTCCCGCTTCGGCTCCCTGGACCCGAAGCGGCCCGCCGCGCTGCTCTACGAGGACGCCGGGCACGGCGAGCGCCGGCTCATCGGCGTGGAGTGGGTCGTCCCGGTCACCGGCAAGAACATGAAGCGGCCCCGTCTGTTCGGGCAGGACTTCCAGGGCCCGATGCCCGGCCACTACCCGGGCATGCCCACCCACTACGACCTGCACGTGTGGCTGTACAAGAAGAACCCGAGCGGCCTCTTCGCACAGTGGAACCCGCGGGTGACGTGCCCCGCGTCGTCCACCCAGAACACGCAGAACACGAACAACATGAGCAACATGAGCAACATGAAGGGCATGAACGACATGAAGGGCATGTCGGGTCGCTGACGTGCGTCGGCCCCGGTTCCCCACCAGGAGGAACCGGGGCCGCGCTCAGCGCCTCAGCGCCTCAGCGCACGAAGACTCCCGCCTGGCTCGCCAGGTTCAGGAAGTACTGCGGTGCGACACCGAGCACCACCGTCACCGCCACGCCCACGCCGATCGCCGCCATGGTGAACGGCGACGGCACGGCGACCGTCGGCCCCTCGGGCCGCGGCTCGCTGAAGAACATCAGCACGATCACCCGGATGTAGAAGAACGCGGCGATCGCCGAGGAGATCACACCGATCACGACCAGCGGGGCCGCGCCGCCGTCCGCCGCCGCCTTGAACACGGCGAACTTACCGGCGAAGCCGGAGGTCAGCGGGATACCGGCGAAGGCCAGCAGGAACACCGCGAAGACCGCCGCCACCAGCGGCGAGCGGCGGCCGAGCCCGGCCCACTTGGACAGGTGGGTCGCCTCGCCGCCCGCGTCGCGCACCAGCGTGACCACCGCGAAGGCGCCGATCGTCACGAACGAGTACCCGGCCAGGTAGAAGAGGACGGACGACACGCCGTCCTTCGACGTCGCGATGACACCCGCGAGGATGAAGCCGGCGTGCGCGATGGACGAGTAGGCCAGCAGCCGCTTGATGTCGGTCTGCGTGATCGCGACGATCGCGCCGCCCAGCATGGTGACGACCGCCACCCCCCACATGACCGGCCGCCAGTCCCAGCGCATGCCGGGCAGGACGACGTACAGCAGGCGGAGCAGCGCGCCGAACGCCGCCACCTTCGTCGCCGCCGCCATGAAACCGGTCACCGGGGTCGGCGCGCCCTGGTAGACGTCGGGCGTCCACATGTGGAACGGCACCGCGCCCACCTTGAACAGCAGGCCCATGACGACCAGCGCGGTGCCGATCAGCAGCAGCGCGTCGTTGCCCATGGTGTTCGCCAGCGCCGGATCGACGTTGGCGACCGTGCCGTCGACGACCTGCGCGATGCGCGCGTACGACACCGAGCCCGCGTAGCCGTACAGCAGGGCGATGCCGAACAGTGTGAACGCGGAGGCGAACGCGCCGAGCAGGAAGTACTTGACCGCGGCCTCCTGCGACATGAGCCGCTTGCGGCGGGCCAGCGCGCACAGCAGGTACAGCGGCAGGGAGAAGACCTCCAGGGCCACGAACAGCGTCAGCAGGTCGTTGGCCGAGGGGAACACCAGCATGCCGCCGATCGCGAAGAGCAGCAGCGGGAAGACCTCGGTGGTGGTGAACCCGGCCTTGACGGCGGCCTTCTCGCTGTCGCTGCCCGGTACGGACGCGGCCTGCGCGGCGAAGGAGTCGACCCGGTTGCCGTGCGCCTCCGGGTCGAGGCGCCGCTCGGCGAAGGTGAACAGGGCGACCAGACCGGCCAGCAGGATCGTGCCCTGGAGGAACAGGGACGGCCCGTCGACGGCGATCGCGCCCATGGCCGCGATGTGCGCCTTGGTGGTGCCGTACCCGTCGGCCGCCAGCGCGACGACCGCGGCGAACGCGGCGCAGAGCGCCACGAGGGACACGAACACCTGGGCGTAGTAGCGGGACCTGCGCGGGACGAACGCCTCGACGAGGACCCCGACCAGCGCCGCGCCGATGACGATCAGGGTCGGTGACAGCTGTCCGTACTCGATCTTCGGCGCCGGGATCTTCGAGATCGGGTCGGCCGCGGTTGTCCACAGGCTGTGGACGGCTGTTGCGCTCACTTGGCCGCCTCCACCGAGGGCTTGGGGTCGGTCTTGTGTACATCGGACATGGTCTGCTTGACCGCCGGGTTGACGATGTCCGTGACGGGCTTCGGGTAGACGCCCAGGAAGATCAGCAGCACGATCAGCGGGGCGACGACCACCAGCTCGCGCGCCCGGAGGTCGGGCATCGCCGAGACCTCGGGCTTCACCGGGCCCGTCATCGTCCGCTGGTACAGCACGAGGGTGTACAGCGCGGCGAGGACGATGCCGAAGGTGGCGATGATGCCGATGGCCGGGTAGCGCGTGAACGTGCCGACCAGGACCAGGAACTCACTGACGAACGGGGCGAGTCCGGGCAGGGAGAGGGTGGCGAGGCCGCCGATCAGGAAGGTGCCGGCGAGCACCGGGGCGACCTTCTGGACACCGCCGTAGTCGGCGATGAGCCGCGAACCGCGCCGGGAGATCAGGAAGCCGGCGACCAGCATCAGGGCGGCCGTGGAGATGCCGTGGTTGACCATGTAGAGCGTGGCGCCGGACTGGCCCTGGGTGGTCATCGCGAAGATGCCCAGGATGATGAACCCGAAGTGCGAGATCGACGCGTACGCCACCAGCCGCTTGATGTCCCGCTGGCCGACCGCGAGCAGCGCCCCGTAGATGATGCTGATGAGCGCCAGTACGAGGATGACCGGCGTCGCCCACCGGCTGGCGTCCGGGAACAGCTGGAGGCAGTAGCGGAGCATCGCGAAGGTGCCCACCTTGTCGACGACCGCCGTGATGAGCACGGCGACCGGGGCGGTGGACTCCTGCATCGCGTTGGGCAGCCAGGTGTGCAGCGGCCACAGCGGCGCCTTCACCGCGAAGGCGAAGAAGAAGCCGAGGAACAGCCAGCGTTCGGTGCTCGACGCCATGTGCAGCGAGCCGTTGGCGCGGGCCTGGACGATCTCCGTGAGCGAGAAGTTCCCCGCCACCACGTAGAGGCCGATCACCGCCGCCAGCATGATCAGTCCGCCGACGAGGTTGTAGAGCAGGAACTTCACCGCCGCGTACGACCGCTGCGTCGACGCCGCCTCCTCGCCGTGCTCGTGGGCACGGTCGCCGAAGCCGCCGATCAGGAAGTACATCGGGATGAGCATGGCTTCGAAGAAGATGTAGAAGAGGAAGACGTCGGTGGCCTCGAAGGAGATGATCACCATCGCCTCGACGGCCAGGATCAGCGCGAAGAAGCCCTGGGTGGGCCGCCACCGCCGGCTGCCGGTCTCCAGCGGGTCGGCGTCGTGCCAGCCGGCGAGGATCACGAAGGGGATCAGCAGCGCGGTCAGGGCGATCAGGGCCACGGCGATGCCGTCGACGCCCAGTTCGTATCTGACCCCGAAGTCCGCGATCCACGCGTGGGACTCGGTGAGCTGGTAGCGGGCTCCGCCCGGTTCGAAGCGGACCAGGACGGTGATCGCCAGCGCGAGGGTGGCGAGCGAGACCACCAGCGCCAGCCACTTGGCGGCGGTGCGGCTCTTGGCCGGCACGGCGGCCGTGGCGACCGCCCCGAGGGCCGGGAGTGCCGCCGCCGCTGTCAGCAGGGGAAAGGACATCGGTATCAGACCGCCCTCATCAGCAGGGTCGCGGCGACCAGGAGTGCCGCACCGCCGAACATCGAGACCGCGTAAGAGCGGGCGAAGCCGTTCTGGACCCGGCGCAGCCGGCCGGACAGTCCGCCGAAGCCGGCCGCCGTGCCGTTGACGACGCCGTCGACCAGGGTGTGGTCGACGTACACCAGGGAGCGCGTGAGGTGCTCGCCGCCGCGCACCAGGACGACGTGGTTGAAGTCGTCCTGGAGCAGGTCGCGCCGCGCCGCCCGGGTGAGCAGCGAGCCGCGCGGGGGCACGACCGGGACGGGCTTGCGGCCGTACTGGGCCCAGGCGATGGCGACGCCGACGACCAGGCAGACCAGGGTCGCGCCGGTGACCGTCATGGCGCTGACCGGAGAGTTGCCCTCGCTGTGGCCGGTGACCGGCTCCAGCCAGTGCAGGAAGCGGTCGCCGAGGTGGAAGAGGAAGCCGGCGAAGACCGAGCCGACGGCCAGCACGATCATCGGGATCGTCATGATCTTGGGCGACTCGTGCGGGTGCGGCTCGGTGTGCTCGCCGTGGTGCTCCGCCGCGGGCTCGGCGCTCGGCGCCTGCGGGGAACGGGTGGGCTGGTTCCTCCAGCGCTCCTCGCCGAAGAAGGTCATCAGCATCACGCGTGTCATGTAGAAGGCCGTGATGGCCGCGCCCAGCAGGGCCACGCTCCCGAGGATCCAGCCCTGTGTGCCGCCCTTGGCGAAGGCCGCCTCGATGATCGCGTCCTTGGAGTAGAAGCCGGACAGGAACGGGAAGCCGATGATGGCGAGGTAGCCGAGGCCGAAGGTGGCGAAGGTGATCGGCATGTACTTGCGCAGGCCGCCGTACTTGCGCATGTCGACCTCGTCGTTCATGCCGTGCATGACGGAACCGGCGCCGAGGAACAGCCCGGCCTTGAAGAAGCCGTGCGTGACCAGGTGCATGATCGCGAAGACGTAGCCGATCGGGCCGAGGCCCGCGGCCAGCACCATGTAGCCGATCTGCGACATGGTCGAGCCGGCCAGCGCCTTCTTGATGTCGTCCTTGGCGCAACCGACGATCGCACCGAACAACAGCGTGACCGCGCCGACGACGGTGACGGCGAGCTGCGCGTCGGGAGCCGCGTTGAAGATGGCGCCGGACCGGACGATCAGGTAGACGCCCGCGGTCACCATCGTGGCGGCGTGGATCAGGGCCGACACCGGGGTGGGGCCCTCCATGGCGTCCCCGAGCCAGGACTGCAGCGGCACCTGGGCAGACTTGCCGCAGGCGGCGAGGAGCAGCATCAGGCCGATCGCGGTGAGCCTGCCCTCGGAGGCGTCACCGGTGTGGCTGAGGACCGGGCCGAAGGCGAAGGTGCCGAAGGTGGTGAACATCAGCATGATCGCGATCGACAGGCCCATGTCGCCGACCCGGTTGACCAGGAAGGCCTTCTTCGCCGCCGTGGCGGCGCTGGGCTTGTGCTGCCAGAAGCCGATCAGCAGGTAGGAGGCGAGGCCGACGCCCTCCCAGCCGACGTACAGCAGCAGGTAGTTGTCGGCGAGGACGAGCAGCAGCATCGCCGCGAGGAACAGGTTCAGGTAGCCGAAGAAGCGGCGGCGCCGCTCGTCGTGCTCCATGTACCCGACCGAGTAGAGGTGGATGAGCGAGCCGACGCCGGTGATCAGCAGGACGAACGTCATCGACAGCTGGTCGAGGCGGAAGGTGACGTCCGCCTGGAAGCTGCCGACCGAGACCCACGTCCACAGGTGCTGGGTGAGCGTGCGGTGTTCGGCGTTCCTGCCGAGCAGGTCGGCGAAGAGGATCAGGCCGAACACGAAGGAGGCGGCCGACAGGAGCGTGCCGATCCAGTGGCCGACGGCGTCCAGCCGCCGGCCACCGGTCAGGAGGACGGCCGCTCCGAGCAGGGGCGCCGCGATGAGCAGCGCGATCAGGTTCTCCACGATTCTTCCGACCCCTTACAGCTTCATCAGGCTGGCGTCGTCGACCGAGGCCGAGTGGCGGGTGCGGAACAGCGACACGATGATCGCGAGGCCCACCACGACCTCCGCGGCGGCGACGACCATCGTGAAGAAGGCGATGATCTGGCCGTCCAGGTTGCCGTGCATCCGGGAGAAGACGACGAACGCGAGGTTGCAGGCGTTGAGCATCAGCTCGACGCACATGAACACGACGATCGCGTTGCGCCTGATCAGCACCCCGGTCGCGCCGACGGTGAACAGCAGGGCGGCGAGATAGAGGTAGTTGACGGGGTTCACTTCGACGCCTCCTCGGACCGCTTGAACGTCGTCGGCTCGATCGCGGTCCGTTCCAGGCGCTCCTCGGCGCGCTGTTCCAGGGCCCGCAGGTCGTTCAGCGCCTCGGTGGACACGTCGCGGATCTGGCCGCGCTCGCGCAGCGTCTTGCTGACGGTGAGCTCCGACGGTGTGCCGTCGGGCAGCAGGCCGGCGACGTCCACGGCGTTGTGCCGGGCGTAGACGCCGGGGGCCGGCAGCGGCGGGATGTGCTTGCCCTCGCGGATGCGCTGCTCGGACAGCTCGCGCTGGGTCCTGGCCCGCTCGGTGCGCTCGCGGTGGGTGAGCACCATGGCGCCGACGGCGGCCGTGATCAGCAGGGCACCGGTGATCTCGAAGGCGAAGACGTACTTGGTGAAGATGAGGGACGCGAGCCCCTCCACGTTGCCGTTCGCGTTCGCCTGGCCGGTGCCGTCGAACTCCGTCAGCGAGGCGTGCCCGATGCCCGCGAACAGCAGGACGCCGAAGCCGACCCCGCACAGCAGGGCCAGCCACCGCTGGCCCTTGATGGTCTCCTTGAGCGAGTCCGCCGCCGTGACGCCGACGAGCATCACCACGAACAGGAACAGCATCATGATCGCGCCGGTGTAGACGACGATCTGGACGATGCCGAGGAAGTAGGCGCCGTTGGCGAGGTAGAACACCGCCAGGATGATCATGGTCCCGGCGAGGCTGAGCGCGCTGTGCACGGCCTTCCTCATGAAGACGGTGCCGAGGGCGCCCAGCACCGCGACGGTGCCGAGGATCCAGAACTGGAAGGCCTCACCGGTGGACGTGGTGTAGGCGGCGGCGAGTTGCTGCGCGCTCATCGGCCGGTCACCTCCCGCGACGCCGGTTCCTGCGCGCCGGTGGTGGCCGCGGCCTCCTGCGGCTCCTCGCCCTCGGACACGGCGGTCTGCCGCACGGTGCCCGGCGCCGCCTCGCTCACCAGGCCCCGGTAGTAGTCCTGTTCGTCGGTGCCCGGGAAGATCGCGTGAGGCGTGTCGACCATGCCCTCCTCGAGACCGGCGAGCAGCTGTTCCTTGGTGTAGATGAGGTTGGCGCGGCTGGAGTCGGCCAGTTCGAACTCGTTGGTCATCGTCAGCGCGCGCGTGGGGCACGCCTCGATGCACAGCCCGCACAGGATGCAGCGGGCGTAGTTGATCTGGTAGACGCGGCCGTAGCGCTCGCCCGGGGAGTAGCGCTCCTCCTCGGTGTTGTCGGCGCCCTCCACGTAGATGGCGTCGGCGGGGCAGGCCCAGGCGCACAGCTCGCAGCCGACGCACTTCTCCAGGCCGTCCGGATGGCGGTTGAGCTGGTGCCGTCCGTGGAACCGCGGAGCCGTGGTCTTCTGCTGCTCCGGGTACTGCTCGGTCAGCCGCTTCTTGAACATGGCCTTGAAGGTCACGCCGAAGCCGGCCACCGGGTTCTGGAAGCCGGGCTTCGTCTGCCCGGACTCCTTCGGCTCCTCAGCCATCGGACGCCTCCTTTCCATCCGTAGATCCGTCACTGACAGTGTCCGGTCCACCACTGACAATCAGCTCGCCCTCGCGGCGCGAGCGGCGCCTGGGCACGGGGGGCAACTCCTGTCCGGGCAGCGGCGGCACGGGGAACCCGCCCGCCATCGGGTCGAACCCGGGCTGCTGGGCGGCGGCCTGCTGCTCGGCCGTCCTCCCCTTCTCGCCCTTCTCGCGGAACATGTCGACGACGAAGGAGAGCAGCAGCAGGGCCAGGACGCCCCCGCCGACGTAGAGGGCGATGTCGGCGAAGTCGTAGTGCTCGTTGCGCAGGGCCCGTACGGTCGCGACGAGCATCAGCCAGGTCACCGAGACCGGGATGAGGACCTTCCAGCCGAGCTTCATCAGCTGGTCGTAGCGGACGCGCGGGAGCGTCCCGCGCAGCCAGATGAAGAAGAACAGCAGCAGCTGGACCTTGATGACGAACCAGAGCAGCGGCCACCAGCCGTGGTTCGCGCCCGCCCAGAAGCCGCTGATGGGCCAGGGGGCGCGCCAGCCGCCGAGGAACAGGGTGGTCGACACGGCAGAGACGGTCACCATGTTCACGTACTCGGCGAGCATGAACATCGCGAACTTGATGGACGAGTACTCGGTGTTGAAGCCGCCGACCAGGTCGCCCTCGGACTCCGGCATGTCGAAGGGGGCGCGGTTGGTCTCGCCGACCATCGTGACGATGTAGAGGATGAACGAGACCGGCAGCAGCAGGATGTACCAGCGGTCGTGCTGCTGCTCCACGATCGTGGACGTCGACATCGACCCGGAGTAGAGGAACACCGAGGCGAACGCGGCGCCCATGGCGATCTCGTAGGAGATCATCTGGGCGCACGAGCGCAGACCGCCGAGCAGCGGGTAGGTGGAGCCGGAGCTCCAGCCCGCCAGCACGATGCCGTAGATGCCGACCGAGGCGACCGCGAGGATGTAGAGCATCGCGATCGGCAGGTCGGTGAGCTGCATCGTGGTCCGCGTGCCGAAGATCGAGATCTCGTTGTCGGCCGGCCCGAAGGGGATCACCGCGATCGCCATGAAGGCCGGGATGGCCGCGACGATCGGCGCGAGGACGTAGACCACCTTGTCCGCGCGCTTGACGATGATGTCTTCCTTGAGCATCAGCTTCACGCCGTCGGCGAGCGACTGGAGCATGCCCCAGGGGCCGTGCCGGTTGGGGCCGATGCGCAGCTGCATCCAGGCGACGACCTTGCGCTCCCAGACGATGGAGAAGAGCACGGTCACCATCAGGAAGGCGAAGCAGAAGACCGCCTTGACGACGACCAGCCACCAGGGGTCGCGGCCGAACATCGAGAGGTCTTCAGCGGCGAGGTACGGGCTCATGCCTCCACCTCCTCGGGGGGTTCTTCGGCACGTGCCGCCGGGCCGATACGGACGAGGGAGCCGGGAGTGGCCCCGGTGTCGGAGGCGACGCCGCCGCCGACGGAGTTCAGCGGGAGCCAGACCACCCGGTCCGGCATGTCGGTGACGCGGAGCGGGAGTCCGACCGTGCCCCGGGGGCCGGTGACGGTCAGGACCTCGCCGTCCGCGACGCCCACCTCGGCGGCCGTGGCGGACGACAGCCGGGCGTGGGCGGCGTGCCGTGTGCCGGCGAGCGCCTCGTCGCCCTCCTGCAGGACGCCCTGGTCGAGCAGCAGCCGGTGGCCGGCGAGCACCGCCTCGCCGGCGGCCGGACGCGGCAGCGCCCTGGCGAACTCCGTGGGCTCGGAGGCCCGCGGGCCGTCCCAGGCGCCGAGCCGGTCGATCTCCGCGCGCGTGGTGCGCAGATCGGGCAGACCCAGGTGGACGTCCATGGCGTCGGCCAGCATCTGCAGCACGCGGGTGTCGGTCGGGGCGAGGCGGCGGGTCATCTGCTCGGGCTTCAGGGCGGCGTCGAAGAAGCGCACCCTGCCCTCCCAGTTGAGGAAGGTGCCGGGCTTCTCGGCGACCGCGGCGACCGGCAGGACGACGTCGGCGCGTTCGGTGACCTCGCTGGGCCGCAGTTCCAGCGACACCAGGAAGCCGACGCTGTCGAGCGCCTCACGCGCGCGTGCCGGGTCGGGCAGGTCGGCCGGCTCCACGCCGGCGACCACGAGGGCCGAGAGTTCACCGGTGGCGGCGGCCTCGATGATCTGGTGGGTGTCGCGCCCGTAGCGCCCGGGCAGTTCGGCCAGGCCCCAGACGGCGGCGACCTCCTCCCGCGCGCGCGGGTCGGTCGCCGGGCGGCCGCCCGGCAGCAGCGACGGCAGCGCGCCCACCTCGACGGCGCCGCGCTCGCCGGCCCGCCGCGGGATCCACACGAGCTGGGCACCGGTCGCGGTGGCGGCGCGTACGGCGGCGGTGAGCCCGCCGGCGACCGCGGCGAGCCGCTCCCCCACCACGATCACGGCTCCCTCGGAGCGCAGCGCCTGCGCGGCCGCCGTGCCGGAGTCCTCCAGGCCGATGCCGCCGGCGAGAGCGTCCAGCCACTCGGTCTCGGTGCCGGGAGCGGCCGGCAGCAGGGTGCCGCCCGCCTTCTCCAGGCCCCGGGTGGCATGCGTGGCCAGGGCGAAGACCCGCTGCTTGTGCCCCCGCCAGGCCTTGCGCAGCCGCAGGAAGACGCCGGGCGCCTCCTCCTCCGACTCGAACCCGACGAGCAGGACGGCGGGCGCCTTCTCCAGGGAGGTGTACGTGACGCCCGTGCCGTCGAGGTCACGGCCCCGGCCCGCCACCCGGGACGCCAGGAAGTCGGCCTCCTCGCCGCTGTGCACGCGCGCGCGGAAGTCGATGTCGTTGGTGTCGAGCGCCACGCGGGCGAACTTGCTGTACGCGTAGGCGTCCTCGACGGTCAGCCGGCCGCCGGTGAGGACACCGGCCCGGGACCGGGCGGCGGTGAGTCCGCGCGCGGCCGCTTCCAGCGCCTCCGGCCAGGAGGCGGCCTCCAGGACGCCCTCGGCGTTGCGCACCAGGGGGACGTCGAGGCGGTCCTTGAGCTGTGCGTACCGGAACGCGAAGCGTCCCTTGTCGCACATCCACTCCTCGTTGACCTCGGGGTCGTTGGCGGCGAGCCGCCGCATGACCTTGCCGCGCCGGTGGTCGGTGCGGGTGGCGCAGCCGCCGGAGCAGTGCTCGCACACCGACGGCGAGGAGACCAGGTCGAAGGGGCGGGAGCGGAAGCGGTAGGCCGCCGAGGTGAGGGCGCCGACCGGGCAGATCTGGATGGTGTTCCCGGAGAAGTACGACTCGAACGGGTCGCCTTCGCCGGTGCCGACCTGCTGGAGCGCGCCCCGCTCGACCAGCTCGATCATCGGGTCGCCCGCGATCTGGTTGGAGAACCGGGTGCAGCGGGCGCACAGCACGCACCGCTCGCGGTCGAGCAGCACCTGCGTGGAGATGGGGACGGGCTTCTCGTAGGTCCGCTTGCGGCCCTCGAAACGGGACTCCGCGTTGCCGTGCGACATGGCCTGGTTCTGCAGCGGGCACTCGCCGCCCTTGTCGCAGACCGGGCAGTCCAGCGGGTGGTTGATGAGCAGCAGCTCCATCACGCCGTGCTGGGCCTTCTCGGCCACGGGGGACGTGAGGTGGGTCTTCACCACCATCCCGTCCGTGCAGGTGATGGTGCAGGACGCCATCGGCTTGCGCTGGCCCTCGACCTCGACGATGCACTGGCGGCAGGCGCCGGCCGGGTCCAGGAGGGGGTGGTCGCAGAAGCGCGGGATCTCGATGCCGAGCTGCTCGGCGGCCCGGATGACCAGGGTGCCCTTGGGCACGCTGATCTCGGCGCCGTCGATCGTCAGCGTGACGAGGTCTTCCGGCGGGACCGCCGCCTCTCCCCCTCCGGAGGGAGCACTGGTGGTCACGGTCATGCGTTCACCTCCGGGCGGTCCGCCCAGGCCGTCGACTTGGCCGGGTCGAAGGGGCAGCCCCGGCCCGTGATGTGCTGCTCGTACTCCTCGCGGAAGTACTTCAGCGAGGAGAAGATGGGTGAGGCCGCGCCGTCGCCGAGGGCGCAGAAGGACTTGCCGTTGATGTTGTCGGCGATGTCGTTGAGCTTGTCGAGGTCGGACATGACGCCCTTGCCCGCCTCGATGTCCCGCAGCAACTGCACCAGCCAGTACGTCCCTTCGCGGCACGGCGTGCACTTGCCGCAGGACTCGTGGGCGTAGAACTCGGTCCAGCGGGTCACCGCCCGCACCACGCAGGTCGTCTCGTCGAAGCACTGCAGGGCCTTGGTGCCGAGCATGGAGCCGGCGGCGCCGACGCCCTCGTAGTCGAGGGGGACGTCGAGGTGCTCGTCGGTGAACATCGGGGTCGAGGAGCCGCCCGGGGTCCAGAACTTGAGGCGGTGCCCGGTGCGCATGCCGCCGCTCATGTCGAGGAGCTGGCGGAGCGTGATGCCGAGCGGGGCCTCGTACTGGCCGGGGCTGGCGACGTGGCCGCTGAGCGAGTAGAGCGTGAAGCCCGGGGACTTCTCGCTGCCCATGGACCTGAACCAGTCTTTCCCGTTTTTCAGGATGGCGGGAACCGACGCGATCGACTCGACGTTGTTCACCACAGTCGGGCAGGCATAGAGCCCTTCGACGGCAGGGAAGGGAGGACGCAGCCGCGGTTGACCACGGCGGCCTTCGAGCGAGTCGAGCAGTGCGGTCTCCTCACCGCAGATGTACGCGCCGGCGCCGGCGTGCACGGTGAGTTCCAGGTCGAGTCCGCTGCCCAGGATGTTCTCGCCGAGGTAGCCCGCCGCGTAGGCCTCGCGCACGGCCTCGTGCAGCCGCCGCAGAACGGGGACGACCTCGCCCCGCAGATAGATGAAGGCATGCGACGACCTGATGGCGTAACACGCGATGACGATGCCCTCGATGAGGCTGTGCGGGTTCGCGAAGAGGAGCGGGATGTCCTTGCAGGTCCCGGGCTCCGACTCGTCGGCGTTGACAACAAGATAGTGCGGTTTTCCATCACCCTGCGGGATGAACTGCCACTTCATCCCGGTCGGGAAGCCCGCGCCGCCGCGGCCTCGCAGCCCGGACTCCTTGACGTAGGCGATCAGGTCGTCCGGTGACATGGCGAGCGCCTTGCGGAGCCCCTCGTACCCCTCGTGCCTGTGGTAGACGTCCAGGCTCCACGACCGGTCCTCGTCCCAGAAGGCCGACAGCACGGGTGCGAGCAGCTTCTCCGGACTGGTGTCCTTGACCTCGGGTACCACGGTCATCACTCCCCCTCCTCGGCGGTGGGCCCTGCCGGGTGGGCGGGGTCGGAGGCCGATGTGTCCTGCGGCGCGTCATGGGAGCTGAGGTGCTCGGCCGGGGACGGCTCGTGCACCCTGTCCCGCGGCTCCTCGTGCGGACCGCCGCGCGGATGGACCACGCGCGCGGGTGCGGCCTCTCCCCTTGCCAGGCGGAGGCCCACCAGTGACGCCGGTCCCGCGCCACCGCTCTCCTCGACGGCCCCGGGCCGCTCGTCGGGGAAGCCGGCCAGGATCCGCGCGGTCTCCTTGAAGGTGCACAGCCGCGCCCCGCGCGTGGGCTGGACGGGCCGCCCCTCGCGCAGGTCGTCGACCAGGCGCTTGGCGCTGCCGGGGGTCTGGTTGTCGAAGAACTCCCAGTTGACCATCACGACCGGCGCGAAGTCGCAGGCCGCGTTGCACTCGATGTGCTCCAGGGTCACCTTGCCGTCGTCGGTGGTCTCGCCGTTGCCGACGCCCAGGTGCTCCTGGAGCGTCTCGAAGATCGCGTCGCCGCCCATCACCGCGCACAGCGTGTTGGTGCAGACGCCCACCTGGTAGTCACCGGAGGGCCTGCGCCGGTACATGGTGTAGAAGGTGGCGACGGCGGTGACCTCGGCGGTGGTCAGGCCGAGCATCTCCGCGCAGAACCGCATTCCGGTGCGCGTGACGTGGCCCTCCTCCGACTGCACGAGGTGGAGCAGCGGCAGCAGGGCCGACCGGGAGTCCGGGTAGCGCGCGATGACCTCGCGCGCGTCCGTCTCCAGCCGGGCCCGGACGTCGTCCGGGTAAGCGGGTGCGGGCAGTTCGGGCATGCCCAGGCTGACGCCCCGCTCCGAGGAACTGGTGGTCACCGGTCGACGCCTCCCATCACGGGGTCGATGGACGCGACGGCGACGATGACGTCGGCGACCTGGCCGCCCTCGCACATCGCCGCCATGGCCTGCAGGTTGGTGAAGGACGGGTCGCGGAAGTGGACCCGGTAGGGGCGGGTGCCGCCGTCGGAGACGACATGGACCCCGAGCTCGCCCTTGGGCGATTCGACGGCCGCGTACGCCTGTCCCGGCGGTACGCGGAAGCCCTCGGTGACCAGCTTGAAGTGGTGGATCAGGGCCTCCATGGAGGTGCCCATGATCTTCTTGATGTGGTCGAGGGAGTTGCCGAGCCCGTCCGGTCCCAGGGCGAGCTGGGCCGGCCAGGCGATCTTCTTGTCGGCGACCATGACCGGGCCGGGCTGGAGCCGGTCCAGGCACTGCTCGACGATCCCGAGCGACTGGCGCATCTCCTCCAGGCGGATCAGGAAGCGCCCGTAGGAGTCGCAGCTGTCGGCGGTCGGGACGTCGAAGTCGTACGTCTCGTAGTCGCAGTACGGCTGTGCCTTGCGCAGGTCGTGCGGCAGGCCGGTGGAGCGCAGGATCGGGCCGGTGGCGCCGAGGGCCATGCAGCCGGCCAGGTCGAGGTAGCCGACGTCCTGCATACGGGCCTTGAAGATGGGGTTCCCGGTGGCGAGCTTGTCGTACTCCGGGAGGTTCTTCTTCATCTTCTTCACGAACTCGCGGATCTGGTCCACCGCCCCGGGCGGCAGGTCCTGGGCGAGTCCGCCGGGCCGGATGTACGCGTGGTTCATCCTCAGGCCCGTGATGAGCTCGTAGATGTCGAGAATCATTTCACGATCACGGAATCCGTAGATCATGATCGTGGTGGCGCCCAGCTCCATGCCGCCGGTGGCGATGCACACCAGGTGCGAGGAGAGCCGGTTCAGCTCCATCAGGAGGACCCGGATGATCTTGGCGCGCTCGGTGATCTGGTCCTCGATGCCGAGGAGCTTCTCGACGGCGAGACAGTAGGCGGTCTCGTTGAAGAAGGACGTCAGGTAGTCCATGCGCGTCACGAACGTGGTGCCCTGGGTCCACGTGCGGAACTCGAGGTTCTTCTCGATGCCGGTGTGCAGGTAGCCGATGCCGCAGCGGGCCTCGGTGACCGTCTCGCCCTCGATCTCCAGGATCAGGCGGAGCACTCCGTGGGTGGACGGGTGCTGGGGACCCATGTTGACGACGATGCGCTCGTCGTCGGCGCGGGCCGCGGACTGGACGACCTCGTCCCAGTCGCCACCGGTGACCGTGTAGACGGTGCCCTCGGTGGTCTCCCGGGAAGGACTCTCCGTCCCGGAGGGACCCGATGTGGCGTGGTGGCCGGGCGACGGGCGGGAGGATGCTGACTGCGTGCTCACGAGTACGACCTCCGCTGGTCCGGAGCCGGGATCTGGGCGCCCTTGTACTCGACGGGGATGCCGCCGAGGGGGTAGTCCTTGCGCTGCGGGTGGCCCTGCCAGTCGTCCGGCATCATGATCCGCGTCAGGGCCGGGTGACCGTCGAAGACGATGCCGAAGAAGTCGTACGTCTCGCGCTCGTGCCAGTCGTTCGTCGGGTAGACGGGGACCAGCGACGGGATGCGCGGGTCGCTGTCCGGGGCGCTGACCTCGAGCCGGACGAGCCGGTTGTGGGTGATCGAGCGCAGGTGGTAGACGGCGTGCAGCTCGCGGCCCTTGTCGTGCGGGTAGTGGACGCCGCTGACGCCCGTGCAGAGCTCGAAGCGCAGGGCGGGGTCGTCGCGCAGGGTGCGGGCGACGCGGACCAGGTGCTCGCGTTCGATGTGGAAGGTGAGTTCACCGCGGTCGACGACCGTCTTCTCGATGGCGTTGCCGGGGAGGAGTCCCTGCTCCTCCAGGGCGCCCTCCAGCTCGTCGGCGAGCTCGTCGAACCAGCCGCCGTAGGGCCGTGCCGCGGGTCCGGGGAGTCGGATCGAGCGGACCAGGCCGCCGTAGCCGGAGGTGTCGCCGCCGTTGTCGGCGCCGAACATGCCGCGCTGGACGCGGATCTCCTCACCGCCCTGGCCGCGCTGGCCGGGGAGGTTGGAGGCGGCGAGGTCCTTCTCGGGGTTCACCCCGTTCGCGCCGTTGGTGTCGTTCGCGTCGCTCACCGCAGCAGCCCCTTCATCTCGATCGTGGGCAGGGCCTTGAGCGCCGCCTCCTCCGCCTCGCGGGCCGCTTCCTCGGCGTTCACGCCGAGCTTGGAGGACTGGATCTTCTGGTGGAGCTTGAGGATCGCGTCCATCAGCATCTCGGGCCGGGGCGGGCAGCCGGGGAGATAGATGTCGACCGGGACGATGTGGTCGACGCCCTGGACGATCGCGTAGTTGTTGAACATGCCGCCCGAGGAGGCGCACACGCCCATGGAGATCACCCACTTCGGGGCCGGCATCTGGTCGTAGACCTGCCTGAGCACCGGCGCCATCTTCTGGCTGACCCGGCCGGCGACGATCATCAGGTCCGCCTGGCGCGGCGAGCCGCGGAAGACCTCCATGCCGAAGCGCGCGAGGTCGTAGCGGCCGGCGCCGGTGGTCATCATCTCGATGGCGCAGCAGGCCAGGCCGAAGGTGGCCGGGAAGACGGACGCCTTGCGCACCCAGCCCGCGGCCTGCTCGACGGTGGTGAGCAGGAAGCCGCTCGGCAGCTTTTCTTCGAGTCCCATGTCTTTAAAGGCCCCTCAGTCCCATTCCAGGCCGCCGCGCCGCCATACGTACGCGTACGCGACGAAGACGGTGAGCACGAAGAGCAGCATCTCCACGAGCCCGAAAACACCCAGGGCGTCGAAGGTGACGGCCCAGGGGTAGAGGAAGACGATCTCGATGTCGAAGACGATGAAGAGCATCGCCGTCAGGTAGTACTTGATGGGGAAGCGCCCGCCGCCGGCCGGCGTGGGGGTCGGCTCGATGCCGCACTCGTAGGCCTCGAGCTTGGCCCGGTTGTACCGCTTCGGACCGATCAGCGTGGCCATGACCACGGAGAAGATCGCAAAGCCTGCCCCGAGGGCTCCCAGTACGAGGATGGGCGCATACGCGTTCACCGCTCCTCGCTCCTCTCAGTCGGCACTGACTGCTGGCGGTTGCACTGGGCTCACGTCCGCCCCACCGGTCCCAGGAACCACGCCCGTTCCGGGCGAAGATCGAGAACATGTGAAGCAGGTCACAAGCCCAACTGCCTCGCATCTTATGCCTGCCGCTCTGTGATCTGCGACACGGGGTATTACACAAGCTTTGTGATCTCCACCACCTGACGAAGGATCATGAAGTCGGATGATGGGTGATCTTCGCACGCGAAGCGTTCAGCTGATCACCAGAAGTGACATTTTCGCTCGTCACCGCAGGCCAGAGGGGTCGTCTCCATATCAAGAGAGTTCCGTTGCATGCAAATTGGCGTTGGACGGTGCCCCCTGATAGAGAGCCGCGTTCACACGTCAGGAGGAGGTCCGGGACGCGATGTGGACGAGGTGCGGACGCGTGCACGCGTTCACGAACCGCCGGCCGCGCGAGACGCCACCCTCCGGGCAGCCGTTCCGTGACCTCCGCCACACCGATGAGAGTCGTCCGAGAACGGGGCTTGGCCATCGACCTCAACCGATGGTAGGCGCGGGGCAATTCGGACTTAATGATCAAAGACCGTGATCAAGGGCTTGATCGCGTGGGTCCGCAATGTCCGTTACGGCGTCAATAAAGAGCCACACGCCCGGCTTTTTGGGCCTCGATTGAGTAACTGTGGCGCACCACACGTTTCTTGAAGATATGAAGGAGCCCCTGGTACCGGTTGTTCCCATGTCCCACACCGCTCACATACGCAGCCACCGGAAGCCCCGCCGCAGCGCGTCCACCATCGCGATGCGGGCGGGAGTTGCCGGTGGCGTTCTCGGCACCCTGGCAGTAGCCGGGGCGGCCGGCTCGGCCAACGCGGCCGAGCCCGTGACGCAGACCCTCGAACTGCCCACCCTGACGGCCGACCTGGCCGCTCAGGTCGCCCAGTCCGCTGACGCCACGCAGCAGGCCGCCGCCAACTACCAGCTGCAGGCCGAGCGTGACGCGGCCGCCGCAAACGCCGCCAAGCAGGCCAAGTCGGACCTTGCGGACGCGAAGCAGAAGGCGGCGGAGGCCAAGAAGAAGGCCCAGGAGGCCGCCCGGAAGGCCGCCGCGGCGCGTGCCTCGCGCAACGCGGAGCGCACGACGCTCTCCACGACGGCGGGCACGACCGTCTCGACCTCCACCTCCACCAGCACGTCCACGGCCACCGGTTCGGCCGCCGCCGTCGTCGACTTCGTGAAGGCGCAGATCGGCAAGGCGTACGTCTCCGGCGCCACCGGTCCCTCGGCCTACGACTGCTCCGGTCTGGTGCAGACGGCCTTCAAGCAGGTGGGCATCAGCCTGCCGCGCGTCTCCCAGGACCAGTCGACGGCCGGCACCCAGGTCTCGCTGAGCAACCTGCAGCCGGGCGACATCCTGTACTGGGGCAGCGCGGGCAGCGCGTACCACGTCGCGGTGTACGTGGGCGACGGCATGTTCGTCGGCGCGCAGAACCCGTCCAGCGGCGTCGGGGAGCACCCGCTGTCGTACGACCCGCCGACCGGCGCCGTGCGGGTGCTCTGAGCACTCGGGACGCCGTCTCACGCACGTAGGGCCGCAGCCGCTCGGGGGCAGCGGCCCTTCGGCGTCCGTGGCGTCCGCCGTACCCACGGTCGCCGGAGGCCGTCCGCGGCGCCTCACGGCCGGTTCCGGCGGGTCCCACGTGTCCGGCGTGCCCCTGTGACGGCCGGGCCCGTTCTGTTGTCATGAGACCCGCAGGGCGGGGAGGGGTCCCGGAGGCCGGGGCCCCGCGGTCTCCCCGTCCGAGACATCCTCACGACGCAGGGAGACACGGCGATGCCGAGCGTTTTCGTCCAGGGAGCCCCCGCCGACCACTACCCCCGCCACGCCCCCGAGGCCGGACGCGGTGCGGTGCGCCGCATCACCGAGGTCGGCGAGGAGGTCCTGCACCGGCCCTGCCGGGACGTGACCGAGTTCGGGCCCGACCTCGCCGCGCTCATCGACGACATGTTCCTCACCATGTACGTCGCCGAGGGCGCGGGACTGGCGGCGAATCAGGTCGGGGTGGATCTGCGGCTGTTCGTGTACGACTGCCCCGATGACGACGGAGTCCGGCATGTCGGGCATGTCGTCAATCCGGTGCTGGAGGCCGCTTCCGCCGGGCGGCGGCTGATCGACGAGGGCGAGGGGTGCCTGTCCGTGCCGGGTGCCGTGATGAGCGTGCCGCGGCCCGAACGCGCCGTGGTGCGCGGGCAGGACAGGGACGGCAGCCCGCTGCTGATCGAGGGCACGGGGTACTTCGCGCGCTGCCTGGTCCACGAGACCGACCACACCGAGGGCCATCTCTACCTGGACCGGCTCTCGAAACGGGAGAAGAAGGACGCGCTGCGGCAGATGGCGGACCGGCGGGACGAGGTGTTCGCCCGCCGGGCCGCCAGGGCCGAGCAGCTGAGCCGGGCCTAGGGCCTGTTGCGAAAGTGGCCTCGTCGCCCGGAGGGCGGCCGCGTGCCGGGCGTCGCACGGCAGAGGACCACTTTCGCAACAGGCCCTAGCCGGCGTTCACGCCTTCGGGGCCACCCGGCTCAGGCCGTTGATGATGCGGTCCATGGCGTCGCCGCCGGTGGGCTCGGTGAGGTTGGCCAGGAGCTTGAGGGTGAACTTCATCAGCATCGGGTGGGTGAGGCCGCGCTGGGCGGCGATCTGCATGACCTTCGGGTTGCCGATGAGCTTCACGAAGGCGCGGCCGAGGCTGTAGTAGCCGCCGTAGGTGTCCTTGAGGACGCGCGGGTAGCGCTGCAGCGCGATCTCGCGCTGGGCGGGCGTGGCCCGCGCGTGGGCCTGGACGACGACGTCGGCGGCGAGCTGGCCGGACTCCATGGCGTAGGCGATGCCCTCGCCGTTGAACGGGTTCACCAGGCCGCCGGCGTCGCCGACGAGCATCAGGCCCTTGGTGTAGTGGGGCTGGCGGTTGAAGGCCATGGGCAGGGCGGCGCCGCGGATCGGGCCGGTCATGTTCTCGGGGGTGTACCCCCAGTCCTCGGGCATGGACGCGCACCAGGCCTTGAGGATCTCGCGCCAGTCGAGCTCCTTGAAGGCGGCCGAGGTGTTGAGCACGCCGAGGCCGACGTTGGAGGTGCCGTCGCCCATGCCGAAGATCCAGCCGTAGCCGGGCAGCAGGCGGTCCTGGGCGCCGCGGCGGTCCCACAGCTCCAGCCAGGACTCCAGGTAGTCGTCCTCGTGCCGGGGGCTCTCGAAGTACGTCCGGACCGCGACGCCCATCGGGCGGTCCTCGCGGCGGTGCAGGCCCATCGCGAGGGACAGGCGGGTGGAGTTGCCGTCGGCGGCGACGACGAGCGGCGCGTGGAAGGTGACCTCGCGCTTCTCCTCGCCGAGCCTGGCGGTCACGCCGGTGATGCGCCCGGTGCGGTCGTCGACGACGGGGCCGGAGACGTTGCAGCGCTCGTACAGGCGGGCGCCGGCCTTCTGGGCGTTGCGGGCGAGCTGCTCGTCGAAGTCGTCGCGCTTGCGGACGAGGCCGTAGTCGGGGAAGGAGGCGAGATCGGGCCAGTCGAGCTGGAGACGGACGCCGCCGCCGATGATCCGCAGGCCCTTGTTGCGCAGCCAGCCCGCTTCCTCGGAGATGTCGATGCCCATCGCCACGAGCTGCTTGACCGCGCGCGGGGTCAGGCCGTCGCCGCAGACCTTCTCCCGGGGGAACTCGGTCTTCTCCAGCAGCAGGACGTCGAGACCTGCCTTGGCCAGGTGGTAAGCGGTGGTGGAGCCGGCTGGCCCCGCGCCCACGACGATCACATCGGCGCT
Organism: Streptomyces sp. IBSBF 3136; assembly: GCF_036815105.1. NCBI lineage: Bacteria > Bacillati > Actinomycetota > Actinomycetes > Kitasatosporales > Streptomycetaceae > Streptomyces > Streptomyces sp. IBSBF 3136. Next base: position 5,545 of record NZ_JAJSZC010000015.1, on the reverse strand, counting down.
GTTGTCGGAGAGGGGCTCGGTCACGGCGGGATCTCCCCAAGGTTCTGAATCTGCGTGCCGACCGGCACTGGACACGGGCAGTCTATTCAGCAGAATTGATCACCCGGCTGAAGGGTTGCCCAGTGAACCGAGCTCTCCCCGCAGTACGGCTGCGTGTGCCCACCGACGAGGACGCGTTCGCCTGGCACCGGGTCTTCGCCGACCCCGAGGTCATGGAGTTCCACGGCGGCCGCGCCGCCGAACTCTCGGTCTACGAGGAGCTGACCGCGCGACAGCGCCGGCACGACGCGGAGCGGGGGTTCTGCCTCTGGTCGGTGCTGGACGGCTCCGGGGACGTCGTCGGTTTCACCGGCGCACAGCCGTGGCCGCACGCGTGGGGTCCGGCGGGCGAGATCGAGATCGGCTGGCGGCTCGGCCGGGCGCACTGGGGTCTGGGTTACGCCTCGTCGGCGGCCGAGGAGACCCTCGGCCGGCTGCGGGAGGCGGGGGTCCCGCGCGTGGTGGCGATGGTCGACGCGCGCAACGCCCGCTCCATCGCGGTCACCCGGCGGCTGGGCATGCGGCTCGCGGAGCAGTTCACGACCCCGTCCTCGGAGCGGGAGGGGCACTGCTACCGGCTCGACCTGTGACCGGAAGCGGCGATCACCATTTCGGTCACCGAAAGTAACCAACTGTTACAGATAGCCACTTGGTGCTTCCGCATGGCACCGGCACGGAGTTACCCTGCCAGTACCGCTGGGGGTGACATCTGTGCGTATAACACCCAAATCACCTGAGACGCGCGTTCCTCGTCTGGTCGGTCTCATGGCCATGGACGCGCGCGAAACGGCCCGGGCGCGGGGCCTGTTCCTCAACGCGCCGGACCGCCCCGACTTCGCTCACACGGTCGTCGACTACGTCGTACGCCAGTATCCGCAGCCCGGCTCCGAGGTGCCGCCGGACTCGATGGTCTACGTGTGGTTCGACTTCGGCGAGGGCGAGGGCGGTGGAGGCGTGCGCGAGCCACGCATACCCCGGCCGCCCTCCGGAGGGATCCAACGGGAACTGGGCGAGCCCGGGGACGCCGTCGAGATGATCAACCGCTGATCGCACCGCCACGCCGCTGCGTCCCGGCGGGGTTCAGCTCTCCTTGAAGCCCCGGTGCAGGGCGACCACACCGCCGGTCAGGTTGCGCCAGGCCACCTTCGACCAGCCCGCCTTGCGCAGCCGTTCGGCGAGGGCGGGCTGGTCGGGCCAGGCCCGGATGGACTCGGCGAGGTAGACGTACGCGTCCGGGTTCGAGGACACCTTGCGCGCGACCGGCGGCAGCGCGCGCATCAGGTACTCGGTGTAGACGGTGCGGAAGGGCGCCCAGGTCGGGTGCGAGAACTCGCAGATCACCACGCGCCCGCCGGGCCGGGTGACCCGGTACATCTCGCGCAGGGCCGCGTCGGTGTCCTGCACGTTGCGCAGCCCGAAGGAGATCGTGACGGCGTCGAAGGTGTCGTCACGGAACGGCAGCCGCGTCGCGTCGCCCGCCGTGAACGGCAGCCAGGTGTTGCGCTTCTTGCCGACCTGGAGCATCCCGAGCGAGAAGTCGCAGGGCACCACGTAGGCGCCCGCCTGCGCGAAGGGCAGCGAGGAGGTCGCCGTGCCGGCCGCGAGGTCGAGGATCTTCTGCGCGGGGCGCGCGTCGACCGCCTTCGCCACCTCCTTGCGCCAGCGCCGGTCCTGGCCGAGCGACAGCACGTCGTTGGTCAGGTCGTACCGTTCCGCCACGTCGTCGAACATCGAGGCGACTTCGTGCGGCTGCTTGTTCAGGGAAGCGCGGGTCACCCGCCCATTGTTGCAGCACCGCCCCCGGGGATAAGTCGCGGCTTCTTCCTGGCGGCCACGTCGTCGTCGCCGGGTCACAGCGGGCCGACGTCGACGCCGAGGGGGACGGACTCACCGACTCGGCGGCGACGGCCCGCCGTTCATCGATCAGCGGGCGCGGTACACCAGCCGCCCGCCGATCACGGTCGCCACACAGGTACCGGCACCGCGCCGGACCAGTTCGGCGCGGTCGCCGACGTCGAACACGGCGAACCGGGCGGGGCCGCCCGGCGCCAGGCCGGGCAGCAGGATCAGCGGTGCCGGGGACAGCGCCGCCGGTCCCGGGAGCCGGTCCGGCCGCTGTCCCACCGCGAGGCCCGCCCGGCGCACCGCGTCGAGCGCGGCCCGCGACCGCAGTTCCCCGGCCACCGCCACCGTGCCGTGCGCCAGCATCCGCTGCACCCCGCGCCGCGCGCTCGCGCCGAGGCGCGCCGGGTCGGCGCGGAAGATCTCCCGGGCCCGCTCCCCGCCGATGGGCTCGGTGCCGAGCGCATCGGCCTCGCGCGGGTCGGGGTGGTAGGTGGCCTCCAGCAGCTCCGGGCCGTACGGGTTCAGCAGGCCCGGGGTCAGGATGCCGGGCCAGTGCCGCACCCGCGCCCGCGGGTGGCCGTCGGCCAGTTCCTGGAACGGGCCGACGGCGGCGAGCGACGCGCCGTCGACGAGGACCGCCGTCCCGGGCGAGTGCTCGGCGACGTGAAGTGTCAGCAACGGGACCCCTGGTCCGCTCTAGTTGGAGGCCAGCAGCTTCAGTTCGGGGTGGGCGGTGCCGCCCTCGATCGCCGTGGAGGAGATGTGGGAGACCACCCGGTCGTCGACCGGGTCGTTCGCCGGGTCGTCGTGCACCACGAGGTGCTCGTAGGTCGTGGCGCGCTGCGCCGGGACACGGCCCGCCTTGCGGATGAGGTCGATGATCTCGAGCCGGTTGGAGCGGTGCTTGGCGCCGGCCGAGGAGACCACGTTCTCCTCCAGCATGATCGAGCCGAGGTCGTCGGCGCCGTAGTGCAGGGAGAGCTGGCCGACCTCCTTGCCGGTGGTCAGCCACGAACCCTGGATGTGCCGGACGTTGTCGAGGAAGATGCGGGCGATCGCGATCATCCGCAGGTACTCGAAGAGGGTCGCCTGGGTGCGGCCCTTCAGGTGGTTGTTCTCGGGCTGGTAGGTGTACGGGATGAAGGCGCGGAAGCCGCCCGTACGGTCCTGCACGTCCCGGATCATGCGCAGGTGCTCGATGCGCTCGGCGTTCGTCTCGCCCGTGCCCATCAGCATGGTGGACGTCGACTCCACACCCAGCCTGTGCGCGGCCTCCATGATCTCCAGCCAGCGCTCGCCGCTCTCCTTCAGCGGGGCGATGGCCTTGCGCGGCCGCTCCGGGAGGAGTTCGGCGCCGGCGCCGGCGAAGGAGTCGAGGCCCGCCTCGTGGATGCGGGTGATGGCCTCTTCCACCGGGACGCCGCTGATCCGGGCCATGTGCTCGACCTCGGAGGCGCCCAGTGAGTGGATCACCAGCTGCGGGAAGGCGTCCTTGATGGCCTTGAAGTGCGTCTCGTAGTACTCGACGCCGTAGTCCGGGTGGTGGCCGCCCTGGAACATGATCTGGGTGCCGCCCAGTTCGACCGTCTCGGCGCAGCGGCGCAGTATGTCGTCGAGGTCGCGGGTCCAGCCCTTGGCGGTGTCCTTGGGGGCCGCGTAGAAGGCGCAGAACTTGCACGCCGTGACACACACGTTCGTGTAGTTGATGTTGCGCTCGATGATGTACGTCGCGATGTGCTCGATGCCGGCGTACTTGCGGCGGCGCACGGCGTCGGCGGCGGCGCCCAGCGCGTGCAGCGGCGCGTCGCGGTAGAGGACCAGCGCTTCCTCGGGCGTGATGCGTCCGCCCGCCGCCGCTCGGTCGAGTACGGCTGTGACATCAACGGAAGCGAGGTCGGCCTTCTCGGTCACCGGGCGTCCCTTTCGTCAAGGGTTGTGGACGGACCGAACCAGCCTACGCCAGCCCTCTGGTGCGCCCGCCGTCAGGCCGCGTACGCGCCGATCAGCAGACCCGCGACGACTCCGGCGAGGAGGAACGGCCCGAACGGGATCGCCGTCCTGCGGTCCGCCCGGCGGGCGACGACCAGTGCTCCGCCGTAGAGCGCGCCGAGCAGGAAGCCGGCGAAGGTGCCGAGCAGGACGGTGGGCCAGCCGTACCAGCCGAGGACGGCGCCCGCGCCCAGCGCCAGCTTCACGTCTCCGAAGCCCATGCCCGCCGAGTTGACGAGGAACAGCACGAAGTAGCCGGCGCCGAGCGCGAGGGCGCCGTACAGCGCGGTGAGCCAGTGCCCGGCGTGCTCGGGCAGCAGCGCGGCCAGGCCGAGCAGGGCGAGCGCGGTGGCCGCGAGCGGCAGGGTCAGCGGGTCGGGCAGCCGCCGCACCCGCAGGTCAACCGCGGCCAGCAGCACCCACACCGGGGCGAGCAGCAGCCAGACGGCCAGCTCGGGCCGGGTGCCGGTGGCCGCGGCGAGCGCGGCGCAGACCAGGGCGGTGGCGACGGCGAGCCGGACGGCGGAGGGCGCCGCCGGCTGTGGTCCGTGGCCGCACTCCCCGCACGCCACCCGGCCGAGCCAGCCGCGGACGGGGTGGCCCGCGGGGCACCGGTCCCGCCACGGCTCCTCGTCCGGGGCGGCGAACCGGTAGGCGGCCCGCGGGAGCAGCGCGCCCGCCGCCGAGCCCCACAGCGCGGCGAGGAGGACCAGCACGCCGGTGCTCGCCCCCGCGACGCTGGTCAGTGCGGTGTCCAGCAGTGCGGTACTCGTCGGTGTGGTGCTCATGGGCCCGGGATCAGCCCACCTTCGACATCCGGGCGACGGGATTGCCCTCGGCCGAGCTGTCCGACGTGTACTTCAGGTCGTCGCCCACCGGCGTCAACCGCACCGGGTGGGGTGTGGGGTTGCAGCCCGCGTGGTTGCCCGGTGCGCCCGCCGAGGTCGCCTCGATGCCCGTGTCCGTCACCTTCTTCAGGGTGAGGAGGTCGGTGCAGACGCCGCCGAGCTGGTCGGTCTGCTGCAGCCGCCCCAGCTCCTGTCCGGGGCCCGCCCGGTGCACGGTGAGTCGGAAGGTGCCCATGGGCAGGCTGCCGCCGAGTCCGGTGGCCTGGCCCTCCCAGGTGCCGATGTAACGGGCCGGGACGGCGCCCGACGAGTGCCCGCCGCGGCTGGGGGACGGCGTCTGGGCGCCCTGGGTGCTGCCCGGCTCCTGTGTCCGGCCGTCGGCCGGCCGCGACGCGGAGGACGAGTGGGAGGCGGAGGGCGCGCTGCCCGCCGAGTCCTGTTCACCGCCGCCCCACGGCTGCAGCAGCGCCCCGAGTCCCACGGTCACCGCGGCCAGTGCGCCGGCCACGGCCAGCGCGACGGTGCAGCTCACCCGCCGTCCGCGCCCGCTCTCCCCCGGCGCGGAGGCGGCCGCGACGCTGACGGTGACCTTGCCGGGCGCGGGCACCGCGTCCCGCGGCCCGGGCACGACGGTCTGCTCCCCGCCCGAAGGGGCCGCCCCCGGCGCGGGCGGCCCCGGCGGCGGAGTCATCAGCGGAGCGGGCCCGAACACCCCGGCGGCGGCCCCGGACCCGCTCGGCCCGTCTCCCGGCCACCCGGCCGCCGGCCCCGTTCCGGCGGGCCCGCCCGCCGATGGGCTCTCCATCACGGCCCCGCCCTCGGAG